>QHZC01000206.1:20432-30893 GCA_003224515.1 Acidobacteriota bacterium | reverse complement strand
AAAAATAAAGTTCCAATGGTTTAATGGCCCATTGTTTATAGGTCGCACCGGACTTTGGTTGACACCCGGCTGGAATTGAGCAATCCTCTCGCGTGATGAAACGTAAAGAGGCCTCGTCTCAGGCAGCCACTCCGAATCTTGCTGAGCGCATCGATCGGCTCAGCATCAAACGCCAGGAAATTATCCGGCCGATCCTGGAGCATCCGCGCGAGTACGTGCTCCTCAGCGTGCGCGCCATGGCGGCCCGGCTTCGCACTGATCCCGCAACGATCGTCCGCATCGTCCGCGGGCTCGGCTTCGGCAGTTACCGCGAGTTTCAGCGTCATTTGCACGAGCTTTCGCTCGCCTACGCTACTTCCCTGGACACCATGCAGTCCGCTGGCCGTGATGGGAGCATGCCATCAAACGTACGCGACTCGCTCGAGCAGGACTTGAAAAACCTACAGGGCCTCAAAAACAGCCTCGATGCGCGGCGTCTCGTGGCGCTGGCAAAGCGCTTCTACGATGCCCGTCGCATCGTTCTGCTCGCCGGCGACCTGGCAGTTCATCTCGCGCACTACCTCGAATATCAGACCAGTCTTCTGGGTCTCCCGATTTTTGCCGCCACCTCCGCGGGGAGGATCTTGCATCTCGTCCGCTCCCTCAATAAGCAGGACTTGGTCATCGCGATCAGCTTCCGCCGCGGACTTAGGCAAACCATCGAAGGCGCCCAGCAAGCGCGTGTTCGCGGCGCCTATTGCGTTGGTATCTCTGACACCTATGTTTCTCCCTTGGCGCGCGTATGTGACGAAGTTTTCCTGGCCTCGATCGAATCAACTTCTTTCGGCGCCTCCTATGCCGCTCCCATCGCCTTGTTGAATGCCATCCTGGCGGCTGTCGGTCAGTACCGTCGAGCGCAAACACTGGCCTTGGCCAAGGAACTCGCCGAAGAACAGCGCAAGGGACTCCGCTGGTACGCGTCCTGACACCGCCCCGTCATTCGTCCCTGTAACGAATATTTAACTATCTGTGTCCAATAATGCTCCTCAATTGAGAGACCTTGACAAGTCTTTTTGGGCTACCTACTGTTAGGGAGTGGCCATTTATTTCGGTCTGCAACGTTTGTTACAGAAAGCCTCTTGACTCTTTTCTTGGAGCCCCATGCGGATCGAATCGATTACCCTGCGCAAACTCAAGATGCGTCTGAAGTCTGCATTTGAAACCAGCTTCGGCATTACCCATGACCGCACCGTGGTTCTCGTCGAAGTCCTCGCTGATGGCCTCACCGGCTGGTCCGAAGTGACCGCCTTGGAAGATCCTTTCTTCAATTCCGAAACGGTAGACACGGCGTGGCTTATCATTCGCGGATTTCTCGTTCCCCTGATCCTTGGGAAGGAAATCGGCTCCGCCGCGGAAATTCCGCGTATTGTGTCGGCCATTCGGGGTCACGAGATGGCCCGCGCAGGGATCGAAAATGCTTTCTGGGACGTCGAGGCCCAGCAAAAGAATCTCTCTCTCTCCAAATTGCTGGGCGGCGCGCAATCGGAAATCAAGTGCGGCGTCTCCTTAGGACTGCAAGCCACTTCCGAAGTGCTTCTCGAAAAAGTTGCCGTCGAGCTTCACGCCGGCTATCAGCGCATCAAACTTAAGATCAAACCGGGCAAAGATCTCGAAGTTGTGCGCGCCGTCCGCAACGCCCACCCCGGCATTCTTCTGTCCGTGGATGCCAATTCGGCTTATACGCTTGCGGACCTGGAGCATCTGAAGCGCTTCGACGAATTTAACCTCTTGATGATGGAACAGCCTCTCTGGTGGGATGACATCGCCAATCACGCAAGACTTCAACGACATCTGAAAACCTCGCTGTGCCTCGACGAGTCGATCCGTCACGTCCGCGATGCGGAAACCGCTCTGGACCTCGGTGCCGCGCGCATCATCAACATCAAGGTGGGTCGCGTCGGCGGCCACGCCAGCGCTCGAGAGATCCAGGCTCTGTGCCTGGCTCGCAATATCCCGGTCTGGTGTGGGGGTATGCTCGAGTGCGGCATCGGCCGGGCTCATAACATCGCGGTCTCTTCCCTGCCCGGCTACACGCTGCCAGGCGATGTCTCCGCCAGCAAACGGTATTGGGAAGAGGATGTCATCGACCCACCCGTCGAAGTCTCTCCCCGCGGCACGATTCAGGTCCCCACCTCGCCTGGACTCGGATATCATATTCGCCGCGACCTGATCGAACGCTGGACCACGGAAAAGGAAACCTGGCGTGCCCGATGATCTAAATCACCCCTTGTCATCTTCCATTCAGTCTTCACATTTTCACGTCGGCAATGGCATTGCAAGCGGTTGACTCTTCTGTTGGGGGATTCTGTTTTGAAAAATAGTTCGCGAGTCCTTTCTCTTTTCGGTGTCTTCGTCTCCATGCTCCTTATCAGCCTCCGGGCCGCGCCGGCCCGTGCGCCGGCAGAAACCAGTCTGTCTCAACGCATCCAAAAGGTCATCAGCCGCCCCGAATTTGCTCACGCGAATTTCGGCATCGAGTTCTATTCACTCGACACCGGCAAGGTCCTCTACGCGCTCAATGCTGACAAATTGTTCGTGCCTGCTTCAACAACCAAAATCCTCACCGAAGGCACGCTGCTCGCGAAGCTCGGTGCCGATTACCGGTTCCACACGCGCGTCTACCGCGCCGGTCCGATCGACAAACACGGCACACTCAAGGGCGACCTCATCCTCGTCGCCAGTGGCGATCCCAATCTTTCGAATCGCATCCAGCCCGACGGCACTCTCGCCTTTGTCGATGAAGATCACTCCTACGAGGGCCCCGCCCTTCCCGGCGATCCTTTCTTGGTCATCAAGCAACTCGCTAAAGACGTCGCCGCCAAGGGCATTCACAAAATTGAAGGACGCGTGCTGATCGACGCCGCTCTTTTCCCCGACGGCCCACGTGAAGCGGGCACAAACGTCGTTATGTCCTCCATCATGATCAATGACAATGTCATCGATCTCATCGGCTCGCCGGGCGCGAAAGCGGGCGACCCCGTCGTTCTTCAATCCTCGCCTCAGACTTCTTACATCAAATTCGTGAATCACCTAAGCAGCTCTCCTGCAGGAAGCAAACCATCCTTCGCGCCCCCAGATACCGTCACAAATCCGGATGGTTCCGTCTTGGTCACCCTCTCTGGCAGCCTGCCCGTAGGCATCCATCCCCAAACCGCAGCGATCGCTGTGCCATCCCCGACAAAGTTTGCAGAAACCGCATTCCGCGAAGCACTGTTCGCTGCAGGTATTCAAATCAAGAGTGCCCCCGCATCCGGCGCCATCGGCTTTTCTTCCTACACGGCCTTCTATTCGGCGGAGAATCAGGTCGCTGAGCACGTCTCTCCTCCCCTCTCGGAAGAAATCAAGGTCACCCTGAAGGTCAGCCAAAACCTGCACGCTGGCATGGGGCCATACCTCCTCGGTACCCTCGTTGCTAAAGATACGGAGAACCCTCTCGACGCCGGATTCAAAGTCGAACATGATTTTCTGCAATCAGCGAAGCTCGATTTGTCCGGCGCGGCGCAAGGCGATGGAGCCGGCGGCGATTGGGCCGACCTATTCAGCCCCGATTTCATGGTCCACTACCTCACTTACTGGACGACCCGCCCTGACTATCAAGCTTTCTTCAAGGCCCTCCCGATCCTCGGCAAAGACGGCACGCTCGCGAAAATTCAACCTTCTTCCCCCGGCGCCGGCGATGTCTTCGCGAAGACCGGCACGTTGGGCTCCGACGACAAGTTGGGTGGCAGAATGATGCTGAACGGCAAAGGCCTCGCCGGGTACGTCGTCACCAAAGACGGAAAGAAACTTGCTTTCGCTGCCTATGTCAATCACCTCTCGCTCGCTCCTGATCCGGATGCCGCGCAGCAGGTGGCCGGTTCGAGTGTGAGCGAGTACGATCTCATCATCCGCAACGGTCACATCATCGATGGCACCGGTAACCCCTGGTATGCGGCTGACGTCGCTGTCAGCGGCGATCGTTTGGTCGCAATCGGCGATTTGCGCCGAGCCCATGCCAAACGCGAAATCGATGCGAAGGGCCGTATCGTCGCTCCTGGCTTCATTGACATGCTCGGCCAATCCGAAGTCGCTCTCCTGCTCGACAATCGTTCCCTAAGCAAACTCTCCCAAGGGATCACCACGGAAATCACCGGCGAAGGCGGCTCCATTGCACCGCAAAATGAAAAGACCATCGCGCCTCAAAAACTGTTTCTCGACCAGTACAAACTCACCATCGATTGGACCACTCTTGACGGCTATTTCCGCCGCCTCGAGAAGCAAGGCACACCGCTCAACAGCGGCACCTATGTCGGCTCCGCACAAGTTCGCGAAGCTGTCATTGGCGACGACGATCGCACTCCTACGCCCGCCGAGCTCAATCAAATGAAATCCCTCGTCGAGCAGGCCATGAAGGACGGCGCTCTCGGCCTCTCCAGCGCCCTCATCTACCCGCCGAACATTTACGCCAAGACCGATGAGCTCATCGTCCTCGCACAAGCCGCCGCAAAATACGGCGGACTCTACGCCACGCACATGCGCAGCGAAGGCGCTTCGGAAATGCCCGCTCTCGCCGAAGCCATCCGCATTGGCCGCGAAGCCAATTTGCCCGTTGAAGTTTTCCACCTGAAAGTCAGCGGCCAGCCCCGCTGGGGCACCATGAAGAACGTCGTCGCCGCCATCCAACTCGCGCGCGACTCCGGCCTCGATATTGCTGCGGACATGTATCCCTACACTGCCGGCGCTACGGCGCTGGCCTCCGCGCTTCCACCTTGGGTCGCCGACGGCGGGGTCCAGAAATTGCTCGAGCGCTTGAAAGATCCCGCCATTCGCTCCCGCATCAAGAAAGACCTCACCGGCGATCATGCCGATTGGGAAAATCTTTTCTATGATTGTGGCGGCGCTGCCGGGGTTCTCATCTCATCTGCCGAGAATCCGGATCTCAAGCAATTTGCCGGAAAAACTCTCGATGACGTTGCCCAGGCATGGAAGAAATCAAGAGAAGACACGCTACTGGATTTCATCCTCGCCGACAACGCTCAAACCGGCGCGATCTATTTCATCGCCAGCGAACAAGACCTCCGCACCGGCCTGAGCCAGCCCTGGACCAGCATCGGTCTCGATGCCGGCGAAATGTCTCTCGACGGTCCCATCTATGAGCCACATACCCATCCGCGCGCGATGGGTTCCATGCCACGTTTCCTCGGCCACTACGTTCGAGACGAACATCTGTTGTCCCTCGAAGCCGCGATTCGCAAGATCACTTCCCTCCCCGCCCAGCGTGAGCACCTCGAGAGCCGCGGTTTACTCAAGACCGGCTACTTCGCCGACGTCACCATCTTCGACCCCGCAACCATCATCGACCATGCCACGTATACCAAACCGGATCAGCTCTCCGACGGCATCGACTTCACCATCGTAAATGGCCAGGTCGAATACGATCACGGGAAGGTAACCGGCTCCACAGCCGGGCGCATTTTGCGCGGCCGCGGCTGGCACCAGGAAGTTCCTTGATATTGGTGATTCCATGAAAAAAATCTGCGCGGAGATTTCGGGTTGGGCGTACGCGACTTGGAAGCCGGACTCCGATTCTTGGTTTCAAGACGGCGTCTTCCCAATACTGAATGTGCCGCCGTGTCTCGCCGAAAGCGAGAAACTGGAGACACGCCAAGTCCGCACTGCTGATTTTTGCTACAATGCCCATGCGGAAGGAGGAATACTCGACCAAGCTAAGGCACTCAAGCAGAAGGTTCTAAATCTTGCCAAGAAAGGTGAAGTCTTTATCTAGTTCGAACCTGAAGAAACCCGGGATTGCCCTTTGCGCGGAAGAGCTTCTCCTAAGCGATCAATATTCGATGCTGACGAGCCAGTGCAAGCCCCTCAGCTCAGCGAGGTTTTCCCCATCTCCGCTACTCGCCGCTCGTAAGTCATTTCCACCAGGCCGTGCTTTCCATAGTAGCGCAACACGATTTTGTGTCCCGGCACAATCTTCGCGCGGGTCTTGATCAGGGAATCTGAAAGCTCCACCCACTCCCCGTTCACCAGATAACTTCCTTCCCATCCGCGCAGTTCGAAATGTCCGTCGTTCTTTAGAATCAGTGGGGCCGCCTTGCACGGGATCACTTTCCCGCGAACCTTCGCCTGAGCGCACTGGTATCGCCCGGAAACATCCAGGGTTTGCGCTTTCGTTTGAGGCCTGAGGAAAAGTACAAGGGCGGCAGTCGCGATGCAACGCGCCAGAGTCAAGCCCACCCGGCAATACCCCATGGGGATCTCCACATCCAGGTCGCTTAGCTGCGGGCGGCGGTCCCTGGCCACCAGTCTTAGGTGCAATTCACCGACCAACAAGACTTGCAGTAACGCGTTTATTTGCAATAACTTACAAACTGACCGAACCGCCATGGATGATCTGGTGGACAGAATTGTTCCCCTCCAACCGCTTCGGAGGGAACTGTTTTGCATGGTCGGAGCGGCCCCTTTTCCTTCCTGATCCTGCCTGGAGCCCTATTCCAAAGGCAGTTCCGCCAACGCTTGGCCATCCTTTCGGGGGTCTGACGCCCCATAATTCACTCCCGCCGAGAAATCTCGCATGACCGCCTGTCCTCCGCCCACGGCGCTCGAATATGTGCCTTTCAGCCCAATCTTGTGACCTTTGCTCGTCAATTCATTCCGCACATTCTGCCCAAAACGGTTTTCCATCATCACGTCGCAACCGCTGAAGGTAGGCTTGCTGAACCGCGGCGCTTCCAGTGCCGCCTGAATATTCATTTTGAAATCCGCCAGGTTTGCAACGAACTGCGCGTGCGCCTGCGACTGATTCCAGCCGCCCATGATCCCGAAGGCCACACGCACATCTCCCTTTTCGGCAAATGCTGGAATGATTGTATGCAACGGCCTCTTTCTTCCCGCCAGCGCGTTTGGTGAATTTGGATCCATGCTGAAGAGTCCGCCGCGATCGTGCAGGGCAAATCCGGTGCCGGCAGCGACGATGCCCGATCCAAAAGCTTCATAGTTGCTCTGGATGAGGGACACCATGTTTCCTTCGCGGTCGACGACGCTCAGATACGTCGTGTCCTTCCCAACCGGCATTTCCCCGGCACTGGCGTCGCAGCTCGCCTTGTCTCTTTCAATCAATTTGGCCCTGTGCGCCGCCCACTCTTTCGAAAGCAGCGTCGCAAGCGGCAATTTCTGTTTCCGCGGGTCGCCGATATATTTTGCCAGATCCGCGTACGCCAGCTTCTTCGCCTCGATCATGGCGTGCAGCGCTTTCGTCGAGCCGAAGCCCCAATCCTCCTGTCCCAGCGGAAACGTCTCCATAATGTTCAGCATTTCCAGCGCCGCCATCCCCTGCACGTTAGGCGGTAGTTCGTAAACCGTCCAATCGCGATAGGTCGTGGAAATTGGTTCGACAAATTCGCTGGAGTATTCGGCCAGATCCTCTGTGGTCATCGGCCCGTTGTGCCGCTTCATCGAGTCCAGCATCTTTGCGGCAATTTCGCCTTTGTAAAACGCCTCTCGGCCATGCTGCGCGATTTGCCCCAGCGACCATGCCAGTTCGGGATTGCGAAAGACCTCACCCATTTTCGGAGCGCGATCTCCGGGAAGATAGGTCTTCGCCGCCGTTTCATCGGTCCGCAGATAATCCACCTCTGCTGCCCAGTACGCTGCCGTCCATTCCGGAACCGGGAACCCATCCTGCGCCGTTCGAATCGCCGCCGCCAGATCCTCCGCCAGCTTCTTTCTTCCAAATTTATCCGCCAGCTTCTGCCAGCCATCCACCGCGCCCGGCACGGTGATCGCATTCACTCCCTGCTGCGGCATGCTCCGAATCCCCTGCTTCTGTAAGTATTCGATCGTCAATCCCTTGGGCGCCCATCCGCTCGCATTCAATCCATACAGCTTGTTCCCTTTCGCGTCATATACAATCGCGAACAAATCCCCGCCAATGCCATTCATCATCGGCTCCACAACACCCATCATCGCGTTCGTCGCGATCGCCGCGTCCACCGCATTTCCGCCGCGCTCAAGAATCCTCGCCCCCGCCTGCGCCGCCAGTGGCGATTCCGCCGCAACAATCCCCGCTTGCTTGATTACTCATCAGCATTGCCGCTCCGTTAAGAGCAAACAGAAAAATGCGCAGCCTCGGTAAAATCCGCATCGTCTTGGTCTGCTCCTTTGTTAGTTCCTTTGAACTTCGCATGCGCAGGAGAAGTTGCATGATCCCCCGCACTCTAACCCGTACCATGGACACCCGCAAGCATCTCCATCTCCGTAACACGGACTTGCGTCCGTGCCTGCCAATGCTTCACGGAAGCCACCACCGCTTGGTCTTACAACTCTCGCATGGACGCTGCATCACGGATTGTTTGGCATTTTCCGGCGAACGCCCTAGAATTCAGAGGACGTGGGTCAGCATTCGAGCTAAGCTTATGTGTCGACCCCTCGTTTTCTAGGTCGCGGAGACCGCCGCCTTGCCTGAGCAGCGCCCAGTTATGCAGCACGTGGCACCGATTGCTTCTCGTGATCCGCGCCTCGACGCGCACATCGACGCCATCCTTGCCGCCCGCCACTCCGATCCCTTTGCCCTCCTCGGCCCGCATCCCGTCAACGGCCACTGGACGGTGCGCTTCTTCCTGCCATGGGCCGCGGAAGCCTGCATCTCTTTGAAGCCTCCCGCCATTGAAGGTGCCACCCTGCCCCCCGCGAAAGTCACCGACGCCGTGAAACTTCGTCCCGAAGGCTTCTTCGAAGCCACCTGGCCTTCGAACCAATCCGCCCCGCCTGCCCCCGCGAGCTACAAGATTCAAGGGCGCACGCACTTCGGCGAGTCCTTCGATATGTTCGATCCCTATGCCTTCCCCGTTGTGCTCAGCGAGTTCGATCTGTATCTGATGGGCGAGGGCCGCCATTACGACACTTACGAAAAACTCGGCGCCCATGAGATTACCCTCGAAGGCGTCCGCGGCGTTCACTTCGCGGTCTGGGCTCCCAGCGCACGGCGCGTCAGCGTCGTCGGCGACTTCGATCGTTGGGACGGCCGCGTTCATCCCATGCGCACCCGCGGTTCCTCTGGTCTGTGGGAAATCTTCATCCCCGAGCTCAACGAAGGCGCCATCTACAAATATGAAATTGTCGGCCCGAGCGGCAACATTCTGCCGCTCAAAGCCGATCCCTACGCCTTCTGCTCTGAACTCCGCCCCAATACCGGCTCCGTCGTTGCCCGCCTCGATCAATACAAATGGACCGACGCCGACTGGATCTCCCACCGCGCGCAGAAAAACTGGTTTGAATCACCAATCTCCATCTACGAAGTCCATCTCGGCTCCTGGCGCCGCGTGCCCGAAGACCACAATCGCTGGCTGAGCTACCGCGAACTCGGCGAGCAACTCATACCTTACGTCAAAGACCTCGGCTATTCGCACATCGAACTGCTCCCCATCATGGAACATCCCTTCGACGGTTCCTGGGGCTACCAGACTCTCGGCTATTTTGCCGCCACCAGCCGCTACGGCACTCCCGCTGAATTCATGGAATTCGTGAATCGCTGCCACCAGGCCGGCATCGGTGTCCTTCTCGATTGGACGCCCGCCCATTTCCCGCGCGACACTCACGGCCTCGCGCAGTTCGACGGCACCCACCTCTACGAGCACTCCGACCCGCGCCAGGGCGCGCATCCCGATTGGGGCACGCTCGTCTACAATTACGGCCGCAACGAAGTTCAAAACTATCTAATCTCCAACGCGCTCTTCTGGCTCGACAAATACCACATCGACGGCCTTCGCGTGGACGCCGTCGCCTCCATGCTCTATCTCGACTACTCGCGCAAGCCCGGCGAGTGGGTCCCTAATCAATTCGGCGGCCGCGAAAATCTCCACGCCATCGATTTTCTCAAGCGCATGAACGAAGTGGCCCATGGCAAATTCCCCGGCGTTCTCACCATCGCCGAGGAATCCACGTCCTGGCCCGCCGTCTCCCGTCCCACCTATCTCGGCGGCCTCGGCTTCAGCTTCAAATGGAACATGGGTTGGATGAATGACACGCTAAAGTATTTTTCCCACGACCCCGTGCACCGCAAATACGAGCACAACAAACTCACTTTCTCGCTCCTCTACGCCTTCACCGAAAATTTCCTTCTCCCCTTCTCCCACGACGAAGTCGTCCACGGAAAAAACTCTCTCCTCCACA
The DNA here is from genome assembly GCA_003224515.1 of Acidobacteriota bacterium. GTDB lineage: Bacteria > Acidobacteriota > Terriglobia > Acidiferrales > UBA7541 > Acidiferrum. Next base: position 20,693 of record QHZC01000206.1, on the reverse strand, counting down.
AAATGCCCGGCGATATGTGGCAGCAATTTGCCAATCTCCGCCTCCTCTACGCCTATCAATACGCTCACCCGGGAAAGAAACTCCTCTTCATGGGTCAGGAGCTCGCCCAGCGCCACGAATGGAGCGAAGCCCACAGCCTGGATTGGCACTTGCTACAGCACGATTCCCATCGTGGCATCCAGCATCTCGTCGGCGACCTCAACCACCTCTACGCCGTCGAGCCGGCCCTGCATCAAGTCGATTTCGACTGGCACGGTTTCG
>QHZC01000206.1:19249-20378 GCA_003224515.1 Acidobacteriota bacterium | reverse complement strand
GTAGTCCGCGAAGGGTATCGCCTGGGTGTCCCCAATCCGGGCTTCTACTGCGAAATCATGAACACCGACGCCGCACACTATGGCGGTTCGAATGTAGGCAACAAGGGCGGCCAGGAGGCCGCTCATCAGCCCGCTCAGGGCCGCCCCTATTCCCTGATCCTCACCCTTCCACCCCTCGCCGCCGTGTACATGAAGTGGCTTCCCGAACAGAAGTAATGCTTTGTGTCACCACTCGCCCGGCCGTTGCATCCAACGGCCAACTAGCGCACAGGGGAGCCGTTTGCCGGTCCTGGACCATGCGTTCGGCTCATCTTTCGCGATCGATGGAACTGCAATTTCTTGGAGGGATCGTGACTTCCTTTTTCTTGAATGGAAAATCCGTGACCGTCGAGGACCATCCTTCGACGCCTTTGCTCTGGGTCATCCGTGACTCTTTAGGATTGACCGGGACAAAGTTCGGCTGCGGCATGGCCCTGTGCGGAGCGTGCACCGTCCATCTGGACGGCGACGCCATCCGTTCCTGTGTGGCGCCGCTCTCCCGAGTCGCAGGCAAGCACGTCACCACGATTGAAGGTCTTTCGAACGACCTGTCCCATCCGCTGCAGCGCGCGTGGATCGAAATTGACGTGCCGCAATGCGGTTATTGCCAGTCCGGACAAATCATGAGCGCGGCCGTACTTCTGAAGGAAAATTCCAAGCCCACCGACGAAGACATTGATGAGGCTATGTCCGGCAACATCTGCCGCTGCGGAACCTATTCGCGCATCCGCCGTGCCATCCACCGCGCTGCCGAAATCGCCGCAGAAAAGAGCTCCTCATGAGCCGTCTCGATGAACGATTGAAAACCAAACGGGAACTCGCGACGGCTGACACCTCCTTTGCAGTGTCCGCAAAAACCACTCGGATTGCTCGCCGTGATTTCTTGAAGACGACCGCTGCTGCGGCCGGCGGTCTGTGCATCGCGGCTTATGTTCCTGAGCTCGCCGCGCGTCCCGTTTCGAATGCGCTCGCCAACGCAACCGTCTTCGCGCCGAATGCCTTCGTGCGAATTGCCGCAGACGAGTCCGTAACCGTCATCGCCAACCACTCCGAAATGGGGCAAGGCATCTACACCAGTCTGCCGATGCTA
>QHZC01000206.1:17226-19115 GCA_003224515.1 Acidobacteriota bacterium | reverse complement strand
GCAAAATGGGCGCAATGGCGCGGGTCTTGCTCATTGACGCCGCTGCGCAGAACTGGGGCGTCCCCGCTTCCGAATGCCACGCTGAAAAAGGCGTCGTCGTCCACGCTGCCTCCAACAAAAAAGCTACTTACGGTTCATTGGCGGGCGCTGCTTCGCAGTTGAAGCCGCCAGCAAACGTACCGTTGAAAGATCCAAAGCAGTTCACGCTGATCGGAAAACCAACGCGCCGCCTGGACACCCCTTCGAAGGTGAACGGCACCGCACAGTTCGGCCTGGACGTCCGGGTGCCCGGAATGCTTTTCGCTCTTGTCGCAAGGCCACCAGTGTTTGGCGGCAAAGTCGTTAGTTTCGACGCCACTGAAACTCTCAAGATTCCGGGCGTCCGAGCCGTCGAGCAGATCCCTTCCGGTGTGGCGGTCGTGGCGGAACGCTATTGGCCCGCAAAACTCGGCCGCGAAAAACTGCGTATCTCCTGGGACGACGGCCCCAACGCAAAGCTTTCAACGTCCCAAATGCTCGATGATTTTTCCAGGTTGTCTCGATCTCCTGGGACCGTTGCGAAGAAGACCGGTGATCCGGCGGCTGCTCTTGCAAACGCTTGGAAAACCATCACCGCGGAATACGACGTGCCTTACCTCGCCCATGCCATGATGGAGCCGTTGAACTGCGTCGTTGACCTTCGCGCGGGCAGTTGCGAAATTTGGACCGGCACGCAATTCGAAACCGTCGACCGCGCCAACGCGGCTCAAGTTGCCGGGCTCGCCCCGGAAAAAGTGCAGATTCACACCACTCTCCTGGGCGGCGGTTTCGGCAGACGCGCGAATCCGGCCTCGGATTTTGTCGTCGAAGCCGTGCACGTCGCCAAGGTTGCGGGAGCTCCTGTGAAGGTCGTGTGGACGCGCGAAGACGATCTCGCTGGTGGCTGGTATCGTCCGATGTGGCACGACCGCTTCACAGCAGGACTCGACGCTCAGGGCGATCCCATCGCTTGGACCCACACGATTGCCGGCCAGTCCATCACCGAGGGTACCCCCTTCGCCCCCTATACCATCAACAAAGACGGAATCGACAGCACTTCCGTGGAAGGCGCAGCCGACCTCCTCTATGGCATTCCCAACCTCCAGGTCGACTTACACAGCCCGAAAATCGGCGTGCCCGTACAGTGGTGGCGTTCCGTTGGTCATTCACACACAGGATTTTCCGTCGAAGGGTTTTTCGACGAAGTGGCGCATGCCGGAGGAAAAGATCCCTACGAACTCCGCCAGAAGCTTCTCGCCAATCAGCCCCGCATGAGCGCAGTGCTGCGGTTGGTCGCCGAAAAAGCCGGCTGGGGAAAACCACTCCCGCCCAGACGTGGCCGTGGCATTGCTACTCACTTTTCTTTCGACAGTTACGTGGCTCAGGTCATCGAAGCATCGGTGGACAAAGACGGCACCGTGCGCGTTCATCGCGTGGTTTGCGCCGTCGATTGCGGCCGCACCGTCAATCCCGATATCGTAAGGGCTCAAATGGAAGGTGGGATCATTTTTGGATTAACCGCCGCTCTCAAAACGGAAATCACTCTGGAGAATGGACGCGTACAGCAGCACAATTTCTACGACTATCCCATGCTCCGCATGTTTGAGTCCCCGGAGATTGAAGTTCACATCGTCCCGAGCGAACAGAATCCCACCGGCGTCGGCGAACCCAGCGTTCCGCCTGTCGCGCCTGCCCTGGCCAACGCAATTTTTGCTGCGACCGGCAAGCGCGTGAGGCGCCTGCCCATTCGCGCGAGCGATGTGGTCAGAGGAAAGGAGGCGAAATCATGAGGACGGTGATCAGAAAGATTGGCTCTCGGTGGCTGATGGCAATTGCCGCGGCAGCTTGCGCTCTAACCCTGGGAGTATTTG
>QHZC01000206.1:13017-17164 GCA_003224515.1 Acidobacteriota bacterium | reverse complement strand
TGACAGCCATGTCCACGGGCAAAACGTGAAGCGTGGCAGAGATGGTCGCGGCGTTTACGGTATGCGCTGCGATACCTGCCACCAAGGGACCAATCTTCCCGGCGAGCACATGCCTCCCGGTAACGTCAAGTGGTCTCTCCCATCCCTCGAACACAAACTGGTTTTCGTCGGCCGCTCGCCAGTGGAGCTTTGCCGTCAACTCAAAGATCCCAAACAGACTGGCGGACGTTCCCTCCCACAATTGCTCGAGCATGTTTCCTCCGACGAGCTCGTAGGTTGGGCGTGGGATCCCGGTACCGGGCGCACTTTGCCCCCGCTTTCACGCTCGGACACCGCCATGCAGATGAAGGTTTGGATCGAAGGCGGCGCGGCCTGCCCTCAATAATCGCGGTGCCTTGCGTCTCGTAACGTGACTGGGATGGAATGGGTTCGCCAATGGCCGGACAGGCTCAAAACTCTGCAGATGTTTCCCGGACCAGCTCTGAAGCCTCGCGGCCCGAGATGCTGCTGGTCAACAGTAAGCTCATAAACTTGTCCAGCGTCATCTTCGCCATTCTTCAAAGCGCGTGTACCGCTGTCATTGCCATAAGCGGCGTGCGAGTCGCCATCGGCCTGAGCGCTCTCGCCGCCGCCGGAGGAATTCACGCGCCCGCTCACGGATTCCACCGGGATGCCATTCGCATTCCCATGATGATCTTGGCTTTGCTGGGAGCAGTCATTAATCTGTATGTGATATGGAAAGTCCGCCGCTTGCGTAGCCGCCCCGCGTCACAATGGCGCCAGCAACCTGTGACCAGGAAAAAGCTCAACTCCGAGCGCTTTCAGATCGCTCTCTCTGTCTTAACCCTGGTTCTCCTCGCCGCCGAATGGCTCACTCACCCAATGGTCCACCGCGTCCCCCCAGACGCCCGCCCTGCCTCTATTCTGTCTTGGAATCCTGCTCTAACTCCTTTGCCAGCCGCTCGTGCAGCCGCTCGCTGTACCCCACCGGCAATTCAAACGTGCGGTCGTCCGCCGTCAAAACCAGAATATTTCGCGTCGAATCCAATATCGCCGAGCAGATTTCGCAGTGTTCCAGATGCCGCTCGATGTCCTCACGCAGCGTGGCATCGACAGTGTTGTCGATGTATTCCGAGATGTGCTCCCACACATGTCTGCAGTCTAGTTTCATAGTGCTCTCCCGAAGAACCCCCTGCGCGTCGGAGCCGTCGTCTTCAGAAATGGAACCAGGCGCTTTTGCAGCATCATCCGCGCGCGGTGCAGCCGCACTTTCACCGCACCCGTCGTAATCCCCAGCGCTTGCGCCGTTTCCTCCACGCTCAGTTCTTCCAGGTCTCGCAATGCAAAAACTTGCCGGTAAATGTCGGGCAATTCCGCTACAGCAGATCGCAGCGCTTCCCGCAGTTCCTTCCGTTCCAGTGCTTCGAGCGGAATCTCCCGCCAATCTGTCAGTGGTGCAGGCGTGAAGTCTCCTTCGTGAGTCTCTGCTTGCTCCTCAATCGATTCCTCCGCCGCCCGCTTCGCCTTTCTCAGTCGTTTCCGCCCTTCATTGATCGCGATCCTCACCAGCCACGTGCTGAACTTTGCGTCTCCCCGAAAGGAGGAAAGGTGCCGGTACCCGCTGATCAAGGCCTCCTGTGCCCCATCCTCGGCCTCCGTCTGGTGCTTCACGATTGAAAACAACGTCAAGTACACCATCCGCTCGTACGGCCGGATCAATTCATGAAACAGTTCTTTCTCGCCCGCCAGTATCCGCGCGATCAGCCCCGCCTCATTTGTCTCCGTCGTTCGCATACCAACCGCTGCCGCCCTCCATAACCGGCTGCTGAAAAGTCAAAATTGTCATTCTGAGGGCATCCGATGTGGATGCCCGAAGAATCTCAGCCTCAACTGTTTCAGCGACTTAATATTTGGACGCCATTCGCACATCAGTAACTCGCCGCTTCGGCATCCTGCGAGAGGCCCGGGGCTACTTCTCGTTTCTTCCCCTAGAACTTCTCTAGCTTCCCCACTCCAAAGATCGCGTGAAACCTTTCGCAGTAGATGGCCACTGCTTGATAGCTATTCAAATCCGCGCTTGCCGGCAAATCATAATTCTGATCGCCTTGATTCCCCTTCAACCTTCCGAGTTCCACGTTATCAAACTCACCTTTCACAATCTCTCCGTCAAGCGCCTTGTCCTCCGCCCGCACCAGTAGCACATGCACATCGGGTCCACTCGAAGTCGTGAAATCCGAAAGCCGCAAATACTCCTTACCATCGGCGGTTTTGTAAATCGTCGCCCGCCCGCTCGTCTGGTGAACCTTCCCCTCCAGTTTTCCTGTGTACAGCGCCTCCGGCTCCGCGCGCAACGCCGCCGGCGCCGCCTCATTCACTTTGTGATTGTAGAACAGCTTCTCCGGCCGGAACGCCCACCAAGCACCTGCAAGTACCGGAATCCCAATCAGTATCAGAATCCACTTGTTGCGTAACAACCACGGACCGGTTTTCGTATTCATTGTTTTTCTCTTAAGAAAAAATCGGGCAGTGTGACCTGCCCGATTTTTCCTCTCTCTTTCGAATCCTTAGAACTTCTCCAGCGGCGCCGCGCCAAAGTTTGCGTTGAACCGCTCGCAGTAGATCGCAACCGTTCGGAACTTTGTCAGGTCCGTTCCCGCGGGGATTTCGTAATTCTGGTCGCCTTCATTCCCCTTCAGCTTTCCGAGCTCCACTTTTTCCGTATTGTCTTTCAGGAAGTTCGCGTCATCCATCGCATCCTTTGTCGCCACCAGGATCACGTGGACATCCGGCCCATTCGAAGTCTTGAAGCTGGTTAGCCGCAGCACCAGCTTCCCATCCGCCTCTTGGTACACCGTCGCGCGGCCCAAAGTCGCGTGGACCTTGCCGTGGAACTTCCCCGTCTCCAGCGTCTTGGCCTTGCCGTCGTGCGTCATTTTGTGGTCTTGTGTCTTTTCCTGCTTCATGTCGTCTTGTTTCATGCTGTCTTGCGCCGGCACGGATGGCTGGAGCAGAAACGCCCCGGCCAGCGCCGCGAATGCCAAAACTGCCTTGATGGTGCGAACCATTCGAATTTCTCCTGTACGTTGAGTTTTCGAGGGCAATTCCTCGGCCCCGTCATCTCGTTCGCCCATACGAGTCCGCATTCCGGCAAAGGTTACAGCTCCCAGAAACAAAATGATCACCCCTCCGCGCCGTTTACTTTTCGGGGAAAGCCACCGGGTGGCCGCCGCCGCACTCCAGGCAAACAGGTATCATCAAAATGCGTAGGGGACTCTCATGCCTAGGAACTTCGCCATCCGTCTCAGGTGTCCTCGTGGGGACAGCGACTCCTGGATCACTGTTTCAAACCGCGAGGAATCCCTCGAACAGATCCTTCAGCAGACTTGGGACTTCAAGTGCCGCGAGCACGGCCTCCAGAAAGGGATTCCCCAAGAAGTCATGGAGGTGGCCCCCCTCGATGATCCTCGACCCTCGCAAAATGCCCTGCCATCTCTTGCCGTCCCGTTCTCCGCGGTCCCTGCGAAAAAAGTGCCCCGCTCCAGCGAGCGCGCCTCCTTTCGCGTACCCGTTGTGATTTACGGTTTTGCTGGCAAAGGCGGTGCCTTCCACGAAGATACCGAGACGGTCATCGTCAATTCCAGCGGCGCCCTCGTCACCCTGAATACCAAACTCGCGTTGGGCGACAGCGCTTTTCTCATCCACAAGAGCAGCCGCCAGGAGCAGGAAGTCCGCGTCGTCTTTATTGACGCCTACTCCGACCGCGAAACTCGCGTCGGTCTGGCCTTCAAAAAGCCCGTCTCCGACTTTTGGAAAAAAAGCCGCAAAAAGCCTCGTGTTCCCAAGACTCTCCGCGTCATCGTCAAAGGTACCGACCCCAACGGCAATCCTTTTGTTCAGAGCGCCTACACCGTCGATCTCAGCCAAGATGGCGCGCGTTTGGACGGCGTCGGCTTCTTGACATCCCCCGGCCAGACCATCGAAGTGCGCCGCCGCTGGCGCAAAGCCCGCTTCCGCGTCGTCTGGATCGGCCACGTCGGCACCTCCGAGTCCAATCAGGTCGGCGTCTTCGGCCTCCAATCCGATAAAGACATCTGGCGCGTCGAACTCCCCAAAGCCGGCGCGGTCCCGCCTCCGAAAAAATAATTTC
>QHZC01000206.1:6646-12987 GCA_003224515.1 Acidobacteriota bacterium | reverse complement strand
CGTGCTCAAGAGTGTTCTCTCAGGAGCCACCATGGCTTCTCTCTCATCCGTCTCCTGGTCACAGCAGAACGCTGCGATAAAGCGCAAGGGCAATATCCGCCAGTCCGTTTCCCGCTGGTGTTACCAGAAAATTCCTCTCGACAAGCTCTGTGCCTACGCCGCCGAGATCGGTTTGAAGGCTGTCGACCTGCTGAATCCCGACGAATTCGAAGTGCCCGCGCGGTACGGCCTCGTCTGCAGTATGGGCTACGCCGCGGGCGGCGAAATCGGCAGCGCCATGAACCGCGTCGAAAATCACGCCAAACTTGAGGACGGTTTTCGCAAATACATTCCAGTCGCCGCCAAGGCCGGCGTGCCTAACGTCATCACTTTCTCCGGTAACCGCAATGGCATGTCCGACGAAGAGGGCGTCAAGAACACCATAGCCGGCCTCAACCGCGTCAAAAAGATCGCCGAGGACCACGGCGTCACGATCTGTCTCGAGCTCCTCAACAGCAAGGTCGACCACCACGACTACATGTGCGACCACACTGCCTGGGGAGTGCAGGTCGTCCAGGCCGTCAACTCACCTCGCGTGAAGCTCCTCTACGACATCTATCACATGCAAATCATGGAGGGCGATCTGGTCCGCACCATCCAAAAAAACATCGATTGGATCGCCCACTTCCACACCGGCGGCGTTCCCGGCCGCCACGAACTAGACGGCGCCCAGGAAGTCCAATGGGACGGCGTCATGCGCGGCATCGCCGCCACCAACTTCCGCGGCTATGTTGCCCACGAGTTCGTCCCCAAGCGCGATCCGCTCGCCTCCCTCCGCGAAGCCGCCGACCTCTGCGACGTCTAACCCCGTTCCGCCCGAGTTAGCTCCAGCCCGCACCAATTTTCGCCCGTGTCGATCCGCGCGGCCCCGCCTCCTGCCTTCGTAGTGGCGTCCTTTAGGGCGCCATCCTTTCTGCTTTCTGTTGCCAAGTAAGTGCGGAACACAAATAGGGGGGAGATGGCTCCTTCGAGATGGACGGAGGAACGGTTGCCGAACGGGAAGAGGGGCAACTATCTTACTGTAGATAATTCCGTTTGTTGGGGAAGGGGCCGGTCAAAAATTGAGGGCGCAACCGCCGTTAAGCTGTTTGCGCCCTCTAACTGAGCCGTAAAGTTTCTAACCTTTTTGATCCCATCTGGCGGCGCAACCGCTGTTAAGCTTGCTGCGCCCTCCAAGCCGGTCCGTAAAGATTTCACGCTTCGCGGTTCCATCTCGCAGCGCAACCGCCGTTAAGCTTGCTGCACCCTCTAAACAGAACCGTAAAGTTTCTAACCTTCCCGAATCAACCTGGCGGCGTGACCGCCGGTAGGCTTGTCGCACCCTCCAAACGAAACCGTAAAGGCTTCGAGCTTTGCGATTCAATCTCGCGGCACAACCGCTGTTAAGCTTGCTGCGCCCTCTAAATTGATCCGTAAAGTTCTTAAGCTTCCCGGTTCAATCTGAGGCGCAAGATAAAGTGTCCCGTTCGCGCCGTCAATCAAATTCTGATCAAACCTTTGTGCAAATCTGTGGACAAGTGTGCAAAAACGTCAGCCCTGGTTGGAGCCGTCCGCAGGAAAGGTTGGCCAGCTTTCGCCAAGATTCTACCCGGCACGCCAACTGGAGCCGGATTGGTTGTACCCGGCAAGTTCCCGTGACCGGACAGCGCAAGTGTATGAAGATTTTGGGGGCCATGGAATTGTGGAAGGCTCGATTTCATTACCGGCAAGACACCGTCTTCAACGCTTCCACGTACTTCGCTCTCCTGGAACAACTGGCTCGCAGCTATCGACGGCAGGGAGCGGTGCTCATTCAGGATAACGCGACGTACCACAAAAAGACGGCGACATTGGGGCTTGGTTCGATGGCAATCGCCAGTGGCTGGAAGTTCATCAACTGCCTCCCTACTCAGCGAGTTGAATCCAACTGAGCGATTGTGGAGATACACGCGCCAAGCCGGGACTCATAATCGATCCTTTCCGGACGAGAAGGAATTGACCGGCGCGCTAAGTCGCGTGTTCGGTGAGATGCAAAGCTATCCGGAACTCATCCGGCCCTATTTGCCATCTTTTTTGGAATCATTATGTCCCTTTATTTATGCGCGTCTGCATAGCATCGCTGCACTAAATCCTTTGTTTGCCGCTGTCGGGTGTCACCATTTTTTCCTGCGAAAAACCTTGAGTCTTACTTGAAGTTTGTGTTCCCCTGCCAGGTTCGCTCTTTTCAGTCCGGGCGCACGGCAAAAATTCCCACAGGGTAACTCAGGTCCCGTCCGGTCACCTGTCTCATCCTTATCCCCTTCCTTTTTACGAAACTTTCCTTCTCCCACTCTCGTATCTATCTCCAAGAACCGGCCCTCCGCCGGCGAGGAGGCAACGTTTCATGTCCAACCTCATGAGAAGGATGCCTAGCCGCAAACAGGTGATGTCCAACCGTTCGCGGAGTTTCTTCGCCAAGTCCGCTCTCATCGCCACCGTCGCTATCGTCCTTTCGCCGGTGGGCACCTTGGCGCAATCCACCGCGGCCTCGGCCAGTTCCAACCAATCAACGACCACCGCATCGAAGGACCGCTGGCTGCACGTCCGCGTCCTCAGCTCGGACGCCAAGGGTGAAACCGTCCGCGTCAACGTCCCGCTCGAACTGGCAGAAAAGGTTCTCCCCACCATCAACAAAGACCGCATCCATGATGGCAAGGTCAAGATCGACAACGCCCACGTCAACGACGTCGACCTCCGCGCCCTCGTCGAGGCTATCCGCACCACCAAAGACGGCGAGTTCGTCACGGTGCAGAGCAATGATTGCGACGTTCGCGTCGCCAAACAGAGCAACCACCTGATCGTTCATGTCCTCGACAAGCAGAATTCCAAGAAGTCCGAGGTCGAAATCAAGGTTCCCATGAAGGTTATCGATGCCCTCTTTTCCGCCGGTAAGGATGAATTGGATCTCGTCGCCGCGCTTCACGCCCTCTCCGGGCAGGGCGATACCGAGCTTGTTTCCGTGAAGGATCATGAAAACACCGTCCGCGTCTGGCTCGATTCCAAGAACATCACGGACTAGGACCGTCAGGAGGCAGACATGGTGCTACTCGCGAAAGCAGCTTTCGGACTTGCCGGAACACTGGTCCTCGCGGGCGCCTACGCTTTCCATGAAGGCGTCATACGCATCGATGTCGACGAATACCGCTCCGGCGGCTCACACGTTCATTTGTGGGTTCCGGCCGCGGCCGTCCCCATGGCCATGCATTTCGTTCCCAGTAAGCACATGCGCTATGCCTCCGAGCCATCGCGCGAAGCCCTGCCCGTTCTTCATGCCATCATCAAGGAACTAAAAAAATATCCGGATGCCGACTTCGTTGAAGTTGTCGACCACGATCAGCACGTGCGCATGCGCACGCACGAAGGAAAATTGCAGATTGACGTCGACGCCCGGGATGAGAAAGTTCACGTTCTCTGCCCGTTGTCGACCATCGAAGACCTCACCACCCAGCTCGAGAAGCGCGGCCCGGCAGCCTAGAATTCATTTCGCGAAGCCTATGGCGGATCGTTGAAGAAGCCTCGAGGCCCAATGCAGAAATTCTTTTGATTTTTGCGCGGCTCAGGCCGATTCTACAGTTCAGCCCGTTCCGTCTGTTCCGCCCTTTGCCTGCTGAAAATAAACCTCTTCAAACAACGCATCCTTCTTCCAGCCGGCTCTCTCAAGAATGCCACGCCCATTCTCCACCATCACCGGATGACCGCATAAGTATCCCGTCGTTTCTTCCGCCCGCAAACTCCACTCATCCGCATACTTCCGTAAGAGATCATCCACCCGCCCCGTCTCCCCATTCCAATCCAGGTCTTCCCAGGGCCGGCTCACCGTAGCCACATACTTGAACCACGGAGCCTCGTTCGAATAGCGTTCCAATTCTTCGCGATAACCGAACTCCCAGGATCGGCTCGCACCCTGCAAGCAGTACAGCTTGTGGTCACCGGGCAGGGGGGAGTCTGTCTTCTTCCAGTCCCGATAAAGCGTTCGAACGTAACTGACAAACGGGGCGATCCCCGTCACCGTGGAGACCAGCAGGTGGTGCTTCCTGCCGCTCCGCAGATCCAGCGTGAACCGTCCCTTGGCGATTTTTCTGCAGAGCAGCGTGTCGCTTTTTTTTAGTTTGAAGAGATCCGGAGTCAGACCCCCTTGCGGGACTAACTCGACGAAAAACTCAAGCGACTCTTCATAAGGAGAGGAAACGATCGAGTACGCTCGTTCGATCCGCTTTCCTTCATGCTCCACTCCCAGAGTTGCATATTGTCCAGCGCGAAATTCGAAGGGCCCGCCGGGGTCGATTCGAACGATCCATAAATCGGGCGAAAGGTCCCGCCGTTCAAGAATGCGTGCTTGATAGTGCTTGTCTGGGGAGGGGGCCATCTATTTTTCTCCCATGAAATTCAATTCATTTCATCAAAAAAGATAACGGGCGGGGCCCATTCCAGCTCCGCCCGAAATTTGATTTCCCGTACAACCGATCCCAAATCCCTGAGAGGTGCACCTTTCGAACCACCGCCGAGACGGCGGAGTCACACGCCGCGGCGCGACCGGGATGAATTAGAAATTATCAATTTCCCGCCCCGGGAGCAATCCTTTGCCAGATGAGTTTTTGAGGGAAGCAACCAAAAAGATACGCCCGCAGACGGTTTGGCCAGCGCGGCTTATTCGTAAGCGAGAGCGACAACCGGGTCGTAGCTGGCGGCGCGAAGCGCGGGGTAGACTGCTCCGGTTGCGGCTCCCACGTGTGCGAGTGCTGTCGCTGAAAAAATCCACACCGGGGAAATCAGAATCGTTAAGCCTGGATTGGTCTGTTTCAAGACCGCCTGCGTCAGAAAAGTAAGCGCTATTCCCAGACCGGTTCCCATCAACGTAAGGATAAGAGTCTCACCCAACAACATGCGCACGACGTCGAGCCGGGAGAAACCCAGGGCTTTGAGAATCCCGATCTCGCGCGTCCGCTCCATCACCATGGTGTGCATATTCAAAAGGACTACGAGGAAGCTCACTACGATTCCCAGGGCCACCATCGTGCGCGTGAAGGGACGCAATTGCGGCAAATTCGACGAGTTCATCAGTGTGACATATTCCGACGAAGAGCGGACGCTGTTCTCCGGCATTAATTTAAGAATCTGCGCGCGCGTTGCTTCCGTATCTCCTTTGCTTCTCACATAAAACATCGAAACGCGCTTTTCCGCCCCGACAATCTCCTGCGCCGTGCGAATGGGAATGAAGTATCGCGCGCCTTTCCCATGCCCCACGATCCCACAGACTGTAAACGCGTGATTTAACAGCGTGATCTGGCTCCCCACTTTCAAATGGCGTGATTGCGCAATGATGTCGTCGGCGATCACTTCGTTCGGCCCTTCGAACTGCCGCCCATCGCGGAATAAGAAGCCTTTACTGAGCGCATTGAAACGCTTGTAGTCGATGCCATACACCAGAGTTAAGTTCTTTGGTTCTGTGAGGATGACCGTTGGGGCCACTTCGTCCACGCCGCTCAACGCTGCAATTTGCCCACCGAGTGACTCTTGCATCCCGACACTTACAAACGCGAAAAAAATCGAGGAGTTTGGCGGCTGAACCAGGATATCCGCGCCGACACCCTCAACACGCTTTCCCCATTCGGAAATGACGCCGGATGTGAGACCTACAATCATCAGAACGAGAATCACCTGGATGGCGATGGCCAGCACACTCAAAAAACTGCGCAGCGGCCGGGCCGCGATGCTGCCCCAAAACATTTGGAGGAGGGAAAATGGTCCGTCGTAGGTTTCCGTCATCGGGCACTACCAAATTTCTACTCTATCATCATCTCAAGTTCGTTCCGGTCAAAAGTACCTCGCCGGTCACAGGGCAAGACGCATGCCGAAGTCCGAGAAGAATATTTCGGCGGCGTTAAGTTTTCAACACAAATGTTGATAAGTATGTGGAAATCCGTCGTCCGTGCACCGCTAACTTCTCACCCTTCAACACTCTTCTCCTCTTTGCACCATTTGTGTGCAACAGAGCTTTTTTTTACGGGCATATCTGTCCGGCTAAAAGTTGATCGACAGCAGAAAAAATTTCGTGAAAGATCTCCAACGATGAAACGAGGGCAACTATGCTCTCTTGTTTTTCTTAAACCGTTGATTCTCAACGATTGATCGCTGATTTTCCTTCAGTACCACTTCGGGGGCTTCTCAAGATGCACCTTGATCGTCTGCTTCGGATCGGTGATGTCGAGCCAGCGTCCATACGTCTTCCATCCTTCGGCGACAACTTGAACCAATATTCTCCCCATTGGCGCGTTCGGGACGTG
>QHZC01000206.1:6079-6641 GCA_003224515.1 Acidobacteriota bacterium | reverse complement strand
CATTTCCAGTCTTTTGTCCTTCTTTATCGCATGCTCCTCGATGAATTTCACATATACGCTGGCGTTCTCAACGGGCATGCTTTTCTCGCCGCCGGTCACTTCAATGGTGATTCGCGACTGTACATCGCTCGCGGGAGGTGGAGTCTGCGGTTTGGACGGCAACGCAGGTGAATTCTGGGCCGCCATCTGTTGTGCCATCACCACACAGGCAGCAAGGGAAAGGCATGCAAAAAACTTTGTCGAGAATCGCATAAATGGCTAAACTCCATGGTCTACGGAACGGCAGGCTGGGTCAAGTCTCGCCGTGTTAAGCTTGGATGCCGCTTACACCCGAGGTGCTGCCCCGGCGATGCTCTGCCGTATAAACCGCGAGCGACCGCCATTTGACTCATCAATTTAGCTCCTGTAAGTTCTCAAGAAACTGCCTGACAGGCAAGATGGGGATGCCTCAAAAATGAAGTTCGCCCCGAACGGTCAGCGCCAGACGTCGAACTGACTGCATCACGATCAGAACAGAAATCGCAAGGAGAGCACAATGGGTTTTGCCACCAACGCCATTCAC
>QHZC01000206.1:0-6003 GCA_003224515.1 Acidobacteriota bacterium | reverse complement strand
GAACGCACGGTTGCCAAGCTGGAAGGCGGCCACAGCGCGTATGTTTTTTCATCCGGCATGGCGGGAATCGACGCGGTATTCCGGCTCCTCCGTCCGGGCGATCACGTGGTCCTTTCAGAAGCGGTTTACGGCGGCGTATTCCGCCTTTCAACACAGCTCCTCGTACACTTCGGCCTGGAATTCAGCTTCGTGGACACTTCCACGCCGGATTTCGTACGCACGGCGTTGCGTCCCAACACGAAAATGATCTACATCGAAACGCCGGCCAATCCCACGCTCAGCGTCACCGATATCGCGGCGATTTCTAAGTTGGCCGGCGAGCGCAACCTCTCCGTGGCGGTCGATAACACATTTCTGAGTCCTTATTTGCAGCGCCCCATCGAACTGGGCGCGCATATCGTGGTTCATTCCATGACGAAATATTTGAACGGCCACAGCGATTCCACTGGCGGGGCAGTTGTGCTCACGCGTCCCGAGGACGCCGAAAAGATCTATTTCATACAGCGTTCCGCCGGCACGGGCCTCTCTCCCATGGATTGCTTCCTCGTTTCGCGGGGCATCAAGACCCTGGCCGTTCGCATGCTCCAGCACAACGCCAACGGAATCATCGTGGCCCGCCATCTGGACGCGCACCCCAAAGTCCGTAAGGTCTTCTACCCTGGCTTGCCGTCTCATCCGCAACACGAAGTGGCCCGCCGCCAGCAGAAGGGCCCGGGTGCCATGCTCTCTTTCGATGTGGGTTCCCTGGAAGCTGCGCGGCGCTTCCTCAATCACGTCAAGCTCTGCTCGCTCGCCGAAAGCCTCGGTGGCGTGGAAACTTTGATTTCGCTTCCAGCGATGATGACCCACGCTTCCATGCCTAAGGAGTTTCAGGATCGCGTGGGCATTACCGAAGGCCTGGTGCGCCTGTCTGTCGGCATCGAAGACGTCGAAGACATCATCGCCGACCTCGACCAGGCGCTCCTTTACGTCTAGTGGTGGTTGATTCTTTTTAAACTGATGCCCCCATGAGTTCGCCGAACATCGCTCCTCTGCACGTCATCGGTTCGATCAATGATGCATTTGTGATCGCTCCAGTGGCGCGATCCAGGCGGTCCCCGAGGCCTGCAGTGTCTCATCGCCCCGCCGCATCTTCATCACCGCGACGATGAGGCATACTACGTGCTCGAAAGCACCTCGCGCGTTCAGGTGGGGAAGTCGAGGCCCACACGCGGGTTAGGCCGTGTTCGTGCCACGCGGACCGCCTCACACCTACTGGAATCCAGGCCCCAACCGGGTCCGGTATTTGCTGGTCATGACCCCCAACATCTATCGCTTGATGCCGGAAATCCATAGTATGAATGAGCGCACACCCGCCGCATTGGCGCGCAGTGTCAGGTAAGATACGATTCTGAATCCCCTAACGCATAGATTATTTTCGCGATTTTCTGACGCTGCTACTCAACCAGGAAAGATAGCTAGATGAACCCTCCGTAACTTTGAGGGCGATGAACTCTGGCACCTCGTAGCTGTGAAGCCGCTTCACTTCCCTCCCCAGTTCGGCCAGACGTGTTGCGGCCGTCTTGAGGATGAGCAAGTACTCGCGCGCCTTCTCGACTTTTCCCTTCCATGCATAAATGGATTCGACGGGGCTAAGGGCGATATTCACGCAGGCCGCGAAGCCTTTGGTGACCACGCTGCGGGCGATTCGCCGGCCTTCCGGTAAAGAGCCACAGGTCACCAGTACTACTCGATATTCTCCGCCGGTTTTCATTCGTTCTCTCCTTGGAGCTGAGCAGGAAGCGCGAATTGCTGTTGTCTTCTCCCAACTAGGACTAGAATAGCGCCCCATGAGCAACTCTCCGATTAAGTTTGGCACCTCGGGATGGCGCGGCCTCATCGCCGATGATTTCACGTTTGCCAATGTGAGGCTTGCGGTCACCGCGATCGCGGAACACGTGAAAACCAAGGCGAAAGAGCCCACGATCCTGGTGGGTTACGACACGCGCTTTTACTCCGAAGAGTTCTCCCAGATCGCGGTGGACATCTTGCAGCACCACGGGATTCGAACGCTGCTGTGTGAGACCTTCACGCCTACGCCCGCCGTCGCTTACGAAATTATGCGCCGCAAACTCGACGGCGCGATTAACTTCACCGCCAGTCACAATCCCGCGCAATATCACGGGTTGAAATTCTCCTCGGCCGACGCGGGTCCTGCACTTCCGGAAGTCACCAAGGATATCGAAGCTCGGGCCGCGCGGCTCGCCGCGAAAGGCGGTGTCCCGTCCCTTCCACACGGGGCGTCGAAGTCTGCGCACGGCGAAAAACTCAATCTGCACGAAAACTATTTGAAGCGCCTTGAAGAGCTCGTCCATTTCGAGACGCTGCGCAAGGCAAAGCCGTCTTTGGTCGTCGACGCGCTCCACGGCTGCGGCGCCGGCTATCTGGACCGCACACTCACCGATCACAGCATTACCGTGCAGGCCATGCGCACCGAACGTGATTGCCTATTCGACGGGACCGGGCCCGACGTCTCCGAAGAGAATCTCGCGCCGCTGCGGAAGGCCGTAGTCGACTCCGGCGCTACCGCGGGGCTGGCCACCGATGGTGATGCCGACCGCTTTGGCATCGTCGACGGCGACGGCACATGGATTCAGCCCAACCTGATCCTTGCGCTCGTATACGACTATCTGGTCGAAACCCGCAAATGGAAAATGCCCGCGGCCCGCAGCGTTGCGACTACGCAAATGATCGACGCTGTGGCCAAGTTGCACGGCCAAGTGGTCCATCAGACGCCCGTGGGCTTCAAATACATCGGCCAGCTCATCCGCGAGGACAAGATCGCGCTGGGGGGTGAAGAGAGCGCCGGGCTCACCATTCGCGGCCACATCCCGGAAAAAGACGGCATTCTGGCGTGCCTGCTGGTGGCGGAAATGATTGCCGCGCGCGGCGCCTCCATCGGCGAACAAGTTCGCACGATGTACAAAAAGCTCGGCAGAGGATTCTGGCCCGTCCGGGAGAATCGTCATCTCTCCGACGAACAAAAGGCAAACGCGGTCAAGCGCGTGGCCGTGGACGCTTCGACACTCGCTGGCCGAAAAGTCATATCTATCGACCGCACCGATGGTGCAAAATTTGTTTTTGACGACGGTTCGTGGATGCTCCTGCGCCTTTCCGGCACGGAGCCGCTGCTTCGCCTATACGTCGAAGCCGAAAGCGCCGCCGCATCCTCGAAGTTGACGCGAGAAGCATCACAATGGGTACTGCAAAACTAAAGAAGATGGCTGCCAACGAAAAAATTCAACTGTTCCTGCGCCATTACGGGCCGGCGCTCCTCGGGCTGGTCGTGCTTGTCCTGGTAGTGCACGACATTTTCGGCGCACACGGTTATTTGGCGATGCGCCGCACGCAGCAGGAAATCAAAAAGGTAAACGCAGATCTGGATCAGTTGAACAAGGAAAATTTGCAGCTGAAGCAGGAAGTCAAAGAACTGAAGACCGATCCGCATAAGATCGAAAAAATCGCCCGTGACGAGCTTGGCCTTGCCAGGCCCGGCGAGGTCATCATCAAAATTCCGCGGTCGCAGCAGTTGCCGCAAGATTCTATTGCGAAACCCTGACCCTCCACTTTTTCCACGTCGTGCGGGCGAGCGAAAGCCCCAGCATCGCCAGGAAAATGGTAATTAGCCCCGCCGTGGCCTTCAGCGCGCTGCACGCCCCCTTTGGCAGGATCGAAAACCTTCCGTAAACAAATTCGATGTGCACCCAATACACCAGCAGCGAAGTATTTCCGAGCTGGATGATGGGGCCAAAACCCTTTTGCGCAAGTCCCCACCGGCACCAGGCATAAACCAGGGAAAGAATGATCAGCAAGATCCCGCAGCGCATCAGGAGGAAATTCGGGTTGCTGTGCCAGTAGTCATAGACCGCGTATAGGCGCACGCGCGACAAATCGAACAAGACCGACAAGACGTACGCCTGGCACAATCCGAGAACAGGAAAAAGCCGACCGCGAGCCCCGCGAAGGCAAATGCCGACCAGGGAAACAGCGGAAAGAGCCACGGCTGCGGCTGATCGAAGACGTGCACGCCGTTGATGTAAGATTCAAGGGACCAGGGCAAGAATTTTGGGCGATATGTCGTCCAAAGTGGTGGCGTGGCCATGGCCACGCTTAACGCCACAAGAATTCCCGCCGCCAGAGTGCGAATTCTTGCCGCAGCGACGTCGCCATCTCCGGTGATCCAACACAATGCTCCCATGAGCATCATGGAAAGCCCGAGGATATTTAGAACGTCGACGCGCAACAGATCCGTCCATGGCGACCACGCGTAGCCCAGCGCAAATTCCTGCACGCGAAACAGAAGACCCATCCCAAAAACTTCCGCTCCGCGCAGAATCGTTTGCTTCGCAATGGCATTGCGTTTGATTCCCTTTTCGCGCAACTTTTCTGTCACCAACGCGAAGGACACGCCCGCCAAAAAAATGAAGAGCGGTGCCGGCAACGTCCCGCCTAGCCTTGACCACCCAATCAAGGACGATGACTTCTTAGCCTCCGGGCTCATCCAGGAGTCATAGCAATGCGTCTGAAACATCAGTACGCACGCAAGGCCGCGCATCCAGTCGATGTAAGCAAGTCGTTTCATTCTTGCGGTGATGTCTCGTGATTGCGAATGATAGACGGCCGGAAGATTTCCGCAAAGTAGAAAGGTGAGATTGGTATCTCAGCCATGTTAATGGCTCGAGCTCGGGGTCGCGTCCAGCGATTATGCGACCGCGCTTCTTTGCCGGCAAAATAGGGCAGCAAGGGGATACTAAAGCGCGCTTGGGACGACTACTATCTTCAGTGACCGGGAACATGTAGCAGGCTTCGAACGTATCTTTGCCGGGTGGAGGTATCCAATGGAAACGCTTTGGCAAGACTTCCAGTTTGCGGTCCGAATGATGCGCAAGAATCTGGGTTTTACCACTGCGGCGGTACTGTGCCTAATGCTCGGGATCGGAGCCACGACCGGGATATTCACGGTGGTGAACGCCGTACTCCTTCAGCCGTTGCCGTACTCGCATCCCGAGCAGCTTATCCGCGTTTACACGGAATTTCCGACGTTTCCGAACGGCGGTCTGCACCGATTCTGGACTTCCGGACCGGAATTCCTGGATCTGCGCCGGGATACGCATTCCTGGGCGTCGTTGGACGCGTGGATCACCGGGGGTGCGAATCTTGCCGGGAAGACGCAACCGGTGCGCGTTACTGCAGCATACCTGAGTGGTGGATTGCTGGAAACGCTTGCCGTGGCCCCGGCTGCCGGGCGGTTGATATCCGAAACCGACGATGTCCCTGGAGCGCAGGTGGTGGTCGATATTTCCTATGGCACCTGGCAAACCGTTTTTGCGGCTGATCCCAACGTCGTCGGCAGTGAGACATACCTCGATGGCCTGAAATGCACGGTCATCGGCGTCATGCCGAAGGGCTTTCAGTTTCCGCCAGGCGAGCAGGAGCCAGCGCAGATCTGGACCGCCTTACGACTGGATCCGGCGAATCCGGGTAACCGCGGTGGTCACAATTATTATTTGCTGGGCCGGATGAAGCCGGGCGTTACGGCGGGGCAGGCTCAGGGAGAGCTGGCCTCGCTCGTTCAGAGCTATGGCGAGAAAAGAGTACCAAAGACTCATAACTTCGACCCAAAAACTCACACCATCGTCAGCTTTCCTCTGCAGGCAGAAGTCGTTTCGAGCGTTCGGCCCGCACTCTTGATGCTGCTTGGCGCCGTGGTCTTCGTGCTGTTGATCGCGAGCGTGAATGTAGCAAACCTGCTGCTGGCGCGCGCCGAGGCCCGTCGGCGGGAAATTGCGATCCGCGGCGCGCTGGGCGCCGGCCTGGCGCGGCTCGCGCGGCAATTTGTGACCGAAGGAATTCTGCTTGCGTTCTGGGGTGCCGTTCTGGATGTGGCGCTTTCCTTTGGGGGCGTGCGTCTGGTTCAGCTCACCAACGTAGGCGGCATTCCCCGCGCAGATGAAATCTCGATGG
>QHZC01000203.1:4251-7827 GCA_003224515.1 Acidobacteriota bacterium | reverse complement strand
TTGCGATTTCGCTGATCGTGGCCTCTGGAGGGGAAAGCGCCCTTGCCGGCAACTACCGTTCTTCGGCCAGCGTGTACCTGGCGGGTACGGCCGGACTGGAAGAGGCCCGCGGAAGAATGCTGCCCAGTAACTCAGATTATTTCAATAGCACAGTCGCAGGTTTTATGCCCGCGTCCGGACCTCTAGCAGTGGGCCAGGTTCGTTACATCCTGAATCCTGCGCCGGGCGAAGCCCTGGGGAGTTTGCTGACGACCTACCCGGACACCGAGTACGCGACCGAGTTTGGCGTCGCTCCCGTTTCCGCGAATGTGAAGACCATCGCTTCGGTTTCCACGGTTACTTCGGGCGGCACAACGTACTCTGGGCCGCTCTTCAAATGGGTTCGAATCAATGCGGCTACAGAAAAATCGCTCAAGACGGACGTGAACAACGATGCGGTCCTGGACGCCTTGATTGCTCTTTACTACGACTCGGGACACACGCCTCTGCCCAGCTTGGTGGTGACGGCGACTCCACCATCCACGGCAAAGCAGGCGTTGGAAATTACGGCCCTGGCAGTTCTACCAAATGGCAGCCGAAAGACTATGCAATATGTGGTGGCGCCGCAGACATTTAATCTCAGTTTTCCCTCGGCCTTGACCTTGTCTGGAAAAAACATTGCCTTCTCCGGCGCCAATTCGAATGTGTACTACGCTAACGGAACAGACGGAACCGGAAATCCCCCCGCAGTTTCCGGTTGCACTCCGAATCCCCTCACTTCTCTGCCAGCCATCGGGGTGACAGAGCCTCTAGGTGGTAATGGAAACCGGACTGCCGTCGCTGCCGGCCTTCCGCGCCCGGACCACTACACCGGCGCGGGTCTCGCAACCCCCAGCGTGAGCGATACGATCAGCCTTAACCCGGCGCTCCAAACGCCGGCCAGCCTCAATACCCTCGTCCAGTCTATCTCGCAATTTGCTACGGTCATCACCCCAACGCCCCCGAGTGGCGGGCTCCTGGGCACCGCTACCAATTCCGATTTGCCAACGAGCTCTGCGACGAATCCAGCGACTGTGGTGGTCAATGGTAACCTCAACGTGAGCTCCTACGTGGGATATGGGCTGCTCGTGGTCACCGGGAATTTCGCTTACGACGGTAACAGCGGCTGGAAGGGGATCATTCTAGTGGTCGGAGACGGCACGACCACGTTCACCGGATCCGGCGGTGGTAATCAAGAATTCGACGGTGCGATTTTTGTGGCTTCCATCAAAGACACTTCCGGTAATCTTTTGTCCCAATTGGGAAACGTCGGTTTCGACATCTCCGGAGGCGGCGGAAACGGTGTCTACTACAATAGCTGCTGGATCAACAGTGCCCAGCCAACGCTGACGTACACGCTGCTTTCGTTCCGTGAGTTGCAATAAGAATTCAGGATGGGAAAATGAAGATCGTAAACGGCATTCTATTTAGCCTAATTCTAGCGCTGGGCTTAGCTGTTGGGCTTTGTGCACCCGCTTCTGCCCAGACCGATTCACAAAAAAAGAGACGGCCGGCCAAGCAAGCCAAACCGGCCCCGAAACCGCGTAAAGTTTGGACCGACGACGAAATCGGATCTCTCCGCTCGCCTGCGGATATCTACGTGGACGCGAAGTATGGCCAGGCTGACGGAACTGCCGCCACGAAGCAGCCCGTGAGTGCAAAACCGGCACCGCATGTTGCATCTCCGGCGTTGTCGAACCCTAAAACCGTCGGTGATGCGGACAAGATGATCGCCTGGGAAAAACGGGATGTCGACGCGCAGACGGAATATGTCGAACGCGTGAAAACGCAAATCGAAGAAGCGCCCCAGGAAGACAAAGAACGTCTGAAAAAGGTGCTTCAGGAACGCATACAAATCCTTGCGGATACGCGCAGTGAAATGGATACGCTCGTGGCGCAGAAAAGGGAACTGCAGAAGAAGACTGCCGCAAACAGTGGTAGCGCGGCGGCACAGCCGTCTTCGCAGTAGTTCCTAGACCTCGTTCGTTTGAATCGGGTTGCTGCGGCTGGGCGGAGGCAATCTTGCCTCTCTCAGGTACCTAGCCCCACGAGCGGAAGGCTGACCCGGTCCAACGATCTTCGGGGATGTTCCTATCGTTAAACTCAATTGTGTATTGCTGCCCTTTGGTTGCCACACTCCCCTGTTTCTGCTCCAATGTTTCTGTGACTGCCGCCAAAAAAGCCCTCCCTACTAAAATCCTGATCTTCGACGTGGATGGCGTGCTGGTGGACGTGCGCCAGACATACTGGCGCTCCGCGCTTGAGACGGTGCGCTATATTACCGGCAAGCGCGTCACCTATGCCGAGTTGCATCGCTGGAAGAGCAAGCCAGGATTCAACGACGACTGGAGCATGGTTTCCGCATGGGTAAGTTCGCTTGGCCACCCCACTTCGTATGAAGAAGCACGCGCGGCGTTCGAAGAATTTTATTGGGGCAGCGACGGTGAGCCGGGGAACGTGCGAAACGAAAAACTGATGGTCAAGCCGCGCCACATTGAAAAATGGGCGCAGCGCTTCGAACTGAATCTCTTCACCGGACGAACACGGCAGGAGTTTTCTTTCACATTCGAGAAGTGGCCGGGCACGAAACACTTTCGAACGATCATCACCATGGACGACGCGAAGAAAAAGCCGCATCCGGAAGGGTTGCAGAAAATTCTCGGGGGACGCGACCCGTCGACGGCGCTCTATCTCGGCGATAACATTGACGATGCGCTCGCCGCGCGCGACGCAAATGTCCCGTTCATGGCCATAATCGCTCCGGGCGAGCACGGTTATCGGCAGCGTGCCGCACATTTCCGCGAACTCGGCGCTCTCGCACTTCTTCCAGGCGTGAATGAATTGTTTCGCCACCTGAAAAATGCAAATTAGCCGTCAGGCCTCCCGCATCGCTAACCGATGGGATAACGGTTGGTATAAAACGCCCGTTCCTCTCTGTCGCTTTCGCTGCCGAGCCGCCAATCGGGAAACGCGGCAAGATCGTCTGCGAGCGCTTCGATCGACGATTTTGAAGACGGCATCATTCTGCCGGTCGAGTCGCTGTCCCCGCTGTGATTCACCGCCAGAATGATGCCGTCTTCAAAAACGTGCGCGGACAGTGCGCAATAGAGCCCCATCGCGAGCGCTTCCTCCGCCACGAATCCCTTTCCCATCACCCGCAAGGCGCTGCGTTCCCGCGGTCGAGCTTCGGCGAGCGCTTCCGCTTGCTCGATGGCCGCCAGCGTTTCCTTGTGGGATTTATGGTTGCGGAGCTCTTTTTTCGCCTCGTCAACGGCCTCCTTGAGGGGCCGGCCCGCCAGAACCAAACCGACGATGACGGCGAGCACGCCCGCGCTGAGGCAGCCGGTCGGATGTCCATGCGTGATTGCCGCCAGATCGCTGCCCGTCCGGAAGATGCCGGGGATCAGCCGGTCCTGATTGCGCTCACGGCTCAGCGCATGCGCAAAATACATGCCGACCGGTGCGATTCGCATTACCCCGCCGCATCCCTTGCTGTCGTTTGCGGCCCGCGTGACTTTGCCGCGATTGGAATGTAAGGCGGAAAGGCAAGTCGTTCCC
>QHZC01000203.1:0-4182 GCA_003224515.1 Acidobacteriota bacterium | reverse complement strand
GCGCGTACGAACCCGTTGCCGCGCGAAAAAAATCAGGGGCCTGACCAGCGAGAGCCGACGCGAGCTGAGCAGAGAGCATGCCCTCACCGGTAAAGAGCGTCATCTGGGTATCGTCGGTGATCGACCCTAACTTTCCGTACGCCGGGGCGTAGTCGCGGATTCCTTGCTCGCCATAGGCTTTTACAATCTCCTCGAGGTCCAGGAATTCAACAGGAGCGCCAAGGGCATCACCTGCCGCTCCTCCAAGCAGGCAGCCGTGGAATCTGGCCCGCAGTTGAGCATCCAATGGAATCCGGGGAAGGGACATTTGTGTACCGAGCCGTGGGAGCGACTCTCTCGCAGAACAGGATACTGCGATTTCGGCAAAACTGAGCCAGCCACACCCGCAGTTTTTGGCATCTCAGTATGTGGGAACTCTTTCCTCACGGGCAGGGAATAAAGTAAAGAGTTGTTGCGGGAATCCTGGATGCGAACATGAAAGCCATCTGCTTCTCCAAGCTGCTATCCTTGACCGTTTTCGCTGGACTCATCCTTATAGTTCCCGGCGCGGTGTACTCGCAAGCGCCTCCCGGACCTGTCCCCGCAGGGCAGCCTCAGCCAGTTCCAGCTTCTGAGGCCAAGCCTCAGGAGCAAATTCCGGCGGCGCCGCCGCGTACAGCCATTCTTGGCGCCTGGAAGTTCAACCCGGACGAAAGCGACGACCCGAGCAAGAGGAGGCAAGACTCCAGAGGTTCGAATGGCGGGGGCAACGGTGGCGGACGCGGCCGCATGGGTGGTAGCGGGCGAGGCGGAGGTTATGGCAGGCGAGGGGGCGGCGGAGAAAGCGAGGAAGAGCGCCAGAAAATGCGCGAACTCTTTACCCCGGCAAAAGCGATTACGCTCTCGATGACGGGTGCGGAAGTCGATCTGACAGATGATCGGGGCCGCAAGCGGGCGTTCATGACCGACGGCCGCAAGCTGCAGAAATCCAGGGACGAGAATTACCAGGAGATTGCCGCGAAGTTTGATGGCCACCACTTGGTCACCGACGAAAAGGACCCCCGCGGCAACAAGATGAGCCGCACGTTTGAACTGTCCTCCGATGGCCGGCAACTGTACGAAACGCTGCGCGTGACCATCGGCCGCAACAATACGCCGCTTGTGATTCGCTACGTCTACGACATCCCCATCCCCGCCGAAACTCGTCAGTAAACGAGTTAATGGCCTTTCTGGAGGTCCGGCGGGTAGCGCGTCAGTTTCCGATATCCTGACCCGCCGAGGGCTAGTGCAAACGAGCGCCTGTTCGAGAACCCTGCTGGCAATTCCCGATCACAGCACATTCTTTTCACGAATGATGCTGACTTACGGAAAGGATATTGCCATCCGGATCTTTAAACCATGCCACCTTGTCACCAGTGGGCGTTGTCCAAATTCCAAGTTTGCGATCTTCGACAAAGGGGTATTTTTCCAAGGGAACGCCGCGATCCTGCAGCCAAGTGACGATCGCTTCTATATTCTTGACTTCCCATCGCAGGATCGTGCCCTGCGATGGCGTGAATTCGGGACTTTCGTAATCCGAATGCGGTGCCCGCCGACGCTCACCACCAGCGCGTACGGATCAGGGCTCACAAACTCGAATTCCAGTTTACCTTCATACTTCGAAAGGCGTGATGACCCTGTCACAAAGCAGGGCGTTTGGGTAGTGCCGCCGCTGCGCGCGTTCTTGATTCCTCGAACACGCCGCACTCGGTGGCTATGTCAGGGCAGGTTTCGATGAGAACTCTCTACTTCCTGCCGAAGCTCTGTCGAGCGTTTCGCGGGAAATGTTTCGTCATCAATGTATCGTCGCTCCTAAGGGAGCTGATTTTGCATGCATGCAAGTTTGAGAAATTGAAGAAGCGAACTGCGGAGGAGAGACGCATTGTCGGAATCATTGTCGATCAATTGAGGTCCGTTGAGTCCGTCCCACTCCAGTTGCCGCATCCGTCGGACTTTGCTTGTCGATCCTGCGGACCACAGAACGCTGGAAAAGCTGGGCGAGGACTGTGGCGCAAGTAAAAGGACGATCGAGCGCGTATTCCTTGAGGAAACAAGAATGAATTTCGGCAAATGCCGACAGCAGCTTCGTCTGCTTTGCAGCTGCTTGCCTCCGGAGAAAAAGTGGACGGCAGCCTCTCTCGAGGCTGGATATAACAGTCCGAGTGCGTTCATAGCCATGTTTCAGAAACAACTGGGGACAACACCCACTCGAATCCTGGAAAAGGGAAACGACCGGAACCACGGTCTGGACAGTTGACCGAGACTTTCCCTTGCAAGCCGCCGTTGACTTGCGTTGACGGAACGCCGCCGCGGATGCTATAAAATACTGTTTCGAGACGGCAGCGTTAAGCCCACCGTGCGCTTCTGCGGGGTTGGAGCGCGGGTGCCAACCTTGGTGGCCGATTGGCGGCCACACTTGACGGAATTTAGGCGATCCAATTTCGATGCAAGCGATTGTTCACCAGCTAGGCGAACTCTTCCTTCAGGCTGTGCCCACAGTCCTGATTATCCTCCTTTTTTACTTCATCTTACGGGCAGTTTTCTTTAAGCCGCTGCTGGCGGTGATGGCCGAACGCGACTCCCGCACCGTGGGCGCCGAGAAGGCTAGAGAAGCTGCCCAAGCTGCTGCTGCCGAGAAGGTCAAGCAGTACCAGGAAGCCCTCAAACAGGCGCGCGGGCAGGTTTACGCGGAGCAGGAAGCCGTGCGCAAAAAGCTGCTCGACGAGCGCGCCCGGCAGATCAAGAACGCGCGCACGAAAGCCGCGGGTGAAGTTACGGCCGCGAAAGTGCGCGTGGCGGATGAACTTGCCGCAGCTCGCCGCGAGGTCGCAGCCACCGTCGCCGAACTATCCGCCGCTCGATGACGCGAAATCGCCGTGTTCTGTTTGCCGCAGGGGTTTTATTTGTGTTGCTTTTCGTGGCCGTTGGAGCGCGCGCCGCAGAAGAAAGCGGCGCTGCGGTCACGGAACGCGCCACGGAAATCTTCAAGTGGATCAACTTTGCCATCGTTGCCGGCCTGATCGTTTGGGTGTTCGGCAAACTGCTGCCGCCGGTATTCCGAAAGAAAGCGGAAGCTATTAGCTCGGCGATCAGAATTGCCACCAACGCCAAGGCCGCCGCCGACGCGCAGCTTCGCGAAGCGGAAACCAGACTCGCGAATCTAGAGAAGGAAGTTGCGGAACTTCGCGCTTACGCCGAAAAGGAGGGCGCCGCTGAAATGGAGCGCCTCCGCGCTGCCACCGAGACTGATGTTCAGAAAATCGCCGCCGCCGCAAAGGCTGAAATCGAAGCCGCGGAACGCGCTGCGCGCTTGGAGCTGAAAGCCCTGGCCGCAAATCTTGCGGTCGATGGCGCGGAATCGCTGCTCGCCAAGCAGCTCACTCTAAAGGCGCAGGAATCGCTTATCAGCAACTTTGTAAAGAGCCTGGAAGGGAGGCCGAATTGAAGTCCGCGAGCCTCCGGTACGCGAACGCCATGGCCGACATCGCGCTCGCTCAGGGCGCCGCCGAGCCGGCTGGCAAGCAACTCCACGATTTTGGTGCGGCGTACGCGCAATCCGCCGAATTGCGCACGTTTCTTCTAAGCCCAGCGGTGAGCCCTGAAGCCAAACACACGGTCATCGAGAAAATCGTGGCCCGGCTGGGTGCCAGCAAAATCATCCGCAATTTTCTCTTTGTGCTCGCCGACCACCGGCGCACGCAGCTGATTCCGGAGGTTATCGCCGCGTTTCATCAGGTGATTCGGCAGCGGCAGGGAGCCGCCGAAGCGGAGGTTTCTTCCGCTGTCGAACTAAGCGAGGCGCAAAAGAAAGAAATAGCAGCAATGCTGGTGCGGTTGACGGGCAAGAAGATTGAAACAAAGTACGCGCTTGATCCGGCATTACTGGGCGGCGCGGTCGTGCGCATCGGGGACACAATTTACGATGGCTCGTTGCGCAGCCGTTTGAAGGAGATGCGCACTCGCCTGGCGGCCGAGTAAGCAAGGTGTTCTAGGGGCGCGTTTGGGTGCGTCCTTCTCGAGAGATTCCAGGGTTCAGCGACGGAGCAAGCATGGCGAATATTAAAGCGGACGAGATCAGCAAGATTCTGCGGGAGCAGATTGAGAACTACGAGCAGACCGTTTCGGTCGACGAAGTCGGCGCGGTCATCAGTGTCGGCGACGGCA
>QHZC01000202.1:1845-13190 GCA_003224515.1 Acidobacteriota bacterium | reverse complement strand
ACAACGCGAAGGACGCATTGCGACTGTGCGATCAACTAGGATTCCCATTGGTGATTCGACCGTCTTTCACGCTGGGCGGAACGGGCGGCTCCATCGCGTACAACAAGGAGGAGTTTGGCGAAGCCATCGCCCACGCTCTGGACATGAGCCCGGTCCATGAAGCGCTGGTGGAAGAGTCCGTGCTCGGCTGGAAGGAATTCGAACTCGAAGTGATGCGTGATTTCCGCGACAACTTCGTGGTGATCTGCACCATCGAAAACTTCGATCCCATGGGCGTGCATACCGGCGATTCCATTACCGTCGCTCCCGCGCAGACGCTGACCGACAAGGAATTTCAGCGCATGCGCGACGCTTCGGCCGCGATTATCCGCGAAGTCGGTGTCGAAACCGGCGGTTCGAACGTGCAGTTCGCCGGGAATCCGGAAAATGGCCGCATGGTCGTCATTGAAATGAATCCGCGGGTCTCGCGCAGCTCGGCGCTGGCTAGTAAGGCGACCGGCTTCCCGATCGCGAAAATTGCGGCGCGCTTGGCCGTGGGAATGTCGCTGGACGAAATCCCAAATGACATCACGAAGAAAACGCCGGCGTGCTTCGAACCGAGCATCGACTACGTCGTGGTGAAGATTCCCAAATGGCAGTTCGAAAAATTTCCCGGCGCGGACAGCTCTCTGGGAACGCAAATGAAATCGGTCGGCGAGGTCATGGCGATTGGCCGAACCTTCAAGGAAGGGCTGCAAAAGGGAATACGCTCGCTTGAGCCGAGCACCCCGTGGCGGGCCCCGTCGGAAACGCCGGATTCACTGCTGCGTGAGAAACTTGCGACGCCGAGGCCAGACCGGATTCACTGGCTGCTGACCGCCATGGAGCGCGGGCTGCCGGCCCAGGAGATTTGTGAGCTGACGAAAATCGATCCTTGGTTCATCCAGCAGATTGAAGAGTTGACGGCGATGAACCGGCGCGCGGCTGCTGTGACCGTGGAGACTGCCTAGAAGGAATTGTTGCGCGAGGTGAAGCGACACGGGACGAGCGACGAGCAATTGGCACAAATCTGGAGAACGACACCCGCTTCGGTACGGTTGCAGCGTGCCCGCTACGGCGTGACTCCCGTATTCAAACGCGTGGACACCTGCGCGGCGGAATTCGAATCCTTCACGCCGTATCTCTATTCCACTTACGAAGAGGAAGACGAATCGGACGCCCAGGCGCGGCCCAAGGTCATGATCCTGGGCAGCGGACCGAACCGCATCGGGCAGGGAATTGAATTCGATTACTGTTGCTGCCACGCCGCGTACGCGCTGCGCGAAGACGGTTTCGAAACCATCATGGTGAATTGCAATCCGGAAACAGTATCGACGGACTATGACACTTCCGACCGCCTGTATTTCGAACCGCTCACACTGGAAGATGTGCTGGCCATCGTGGAACGCGAAAAACCGCAAGGAGTAATCGTGCAGTTTGGAGGTCAAACGCCACTGAATCTTGCGCTGGAACTGAAGCGCAACGGGGTGCCCATCGTGGGCACCGCTCCCGAATCGATTGATTTGGCGGAAGACCGCCGGCGCTTCGGTCGTCTTCTCGACGAACTAAAAATTCCGCAGCCGCGCAACGCCACCGCGCTGGTGCCGGAAGAAGCGGCGCGCGTCGCAGGAGAAATTGGATTGCCTGTACTGGTTCGACCGAGCTACGTGCTTGGCGGGCGCGCGATGGTGATCGCGTATGACGTGAACACCGTGCAGGAATATGTCGCGCAAGCGGCGCTGATGGGTCCCGCGCGGCCTGTGCTGATCGATCAATTCCTCGAGGAAGCGACAGAAATCGATGTGGATGCACTGGCCGATGGAACCGACGTGGTCATCGGCGGAATTATGGAGCACATCGAAGAAGCCGGCGTGCATTCCGGAGATTCCTCCTGCGTTCTGCCGCCGGTGAGTTTGTCGCCCGCAATTCTCGATGCTATTCGTGAATATACGAAACGGTTGGCTCTCGCATTGAAAGTCGTTGGATTGATGAATGTGCAGTACGCCATTCAACGTGACGCGGTATACGTTTTGGAAGTAAATCCGCGCGCATCGCGCACGGTCCCATTCGTGAGCAAAGCGACCGGAGTGCCGCTAGCGAAGGTCGCGGCGCGATTGATGACCGGGAAGAAATTGGCAACTATGAAGCTGCCCGTGGTGCGGCACAACGGCGTGGCGGAAATTGGAGTGCACGAATTCTATTCGGTGAAATCACCGGTATTCCCCTTCAACAAGTTCCGTGGAGTAGATACCATCCTCGGCCCCGAGATGCGCTCAACTGGCGAAGTGATGGGGATTTCGACGTCGTACGGACAAGCGTTCGCGAAAGCACAGCTTGCGGCGGGGCAGCGCTTGCCGCGAAAGGGTACGGTCTTTCTCAGTGTGAACGACCGCTTGCCACTCGGGGAACCGCGGCTGCGCTGGCATCCGCCGGCATCGAAGCCGAAGCGGTCTTCAAAGTGAACGAAGGCCGGCCGAACATTGTGGACCTGGTGAAAACGGGCAAGATCGGTCTGGTAATTAACACGCCATTGGGGCGCGAATCGTTTTACGACGAAAAATCGATCCGGCGTGCGGCGATTCGCTATAACATTCCGTGCATCACGACGCTTGCCGCCGCGCATGCCGCCGCGCGCGGAATTCGCGCGCTTCTTGAGCAGGGAACGGAAGTCGCCGCCCTGCAGGATTTGCACCGTGGACAGGCGGCCGCTTCTGGCGTGTCGACCTCAGGGGATTAATCGTGATCGTTTGCGGAGTCTTCGCCGCCTTAACCACGCCGTATGCGCGCGACGGATCGGTTTCTCTTCCCGACTTGAAGAACAACGTTCAGCGGTACAACCAGACGGACCTGGCGGGCTATGTCGCGCTAGGTTCCACGGGGGAATCCGTGCTGCTCAGTCGGGCGGAGATGGACGGGATTCTCATCACGGTCAGGGAAGCGGCGGTGAAAGGGAAAACCCTGCTCGCCGGTGCCGGTGCGGAGTCGACAGCGGAAACGATTGAACGCACGAAGCGAGCGGCAGAGCTAGGATATGACGCGGCTCTGGTGAAGACGCCGTGCTACTACAAACCCGCATACAAGCCCGAAGTGCTGATCGCGCATTACCGGCGAGTGGCGGACGAATCTCCTATTCCAGTTTTGCTCTATTCGATTCCACAATTCACTGGCGTTGCGCTGGCAGCCGCAGAAGTAGCCGCGCTCGCCGAGCATCGCAACATCATGGGCATCAAAGACAGTTCAGGAAATGTGCAGGGTGTTGGGGAAATCATAGCGGCAACTCCTCCTGCCTTTCAGGTCTTGGTTGGCTCAGCGGCCACCATGTACCCGTCGCTGGCGATCGGCGCGCGAGGAGCGATTCTGGCTCTCGCCTGTGCGCTTCCGGAAAAATGTGTGGCGCTATTCGAATTGCTCCGCCAAGGTCATCACGAAAAGGCACGGGAGCTGCAATCCGTTCTGGCGCGGGCCTCAAAGCTGATCGTTTCCGAAATGGGCATTGCCGGTGTAAAGCATGTCATGGACCAGCGTGGATACCGCGGCGGCCTGCCGCGCTTGCCCCTGCTTCCCCTGCAGCAAGAACAAAAGAAACGTCTTAACGACTTCCTCGCAACCATGGAGCCAGCCGCGGTCAGGGCCTAGTTCAGGTCGCACGAACAGAATTGATGAGACGTTTTGTCGCAGGTATCATCTAAGGGCTCATGGATTGTCGCGTCCTTGCCTTTCACCAGCTCCCCCATCAACCGAAGCTCTTTCTTGAATATCTGGGTCACTTTGCGAAGGTGAAGTCATTTTACTTTCATGCGCCGGCCATACCGGCGGTGACGCGCTCGACCCGGAAATTGGACTATCCAGGTGAGCGGAGAGCAGAAGTAACTTCCATTCTTCGCAAACAGAACATCGCTCTCGGGGCGGGAGCGGAAACGCTGTCCAATCTGGACCGGCTCGAAGAGGGCGCTGTCGCGATTGTTTCCGGGCAACAGGTAGGACTGTTCAGCGGGCCGGCTTATTCCGTTTATAAAGCGCTGACGGCCGTCCAGATCGCTGAGGAATTGACTGGCGTGGGAATTCCCGCGGTGCCGGTCTTTTGGATGGCGACGGAAGACCACGATCTCGACGAAGTCCGTCGCGCCACGTGGTTCGACCAGGGAAGGCTGGTCCGTTTTGAATTGCCGCTTATCGCGGAAACGGGGCGGCCGGTGGGACGGATTCCACTCGGCGCACAGATCGAGGCTCTTGTGCAAGAAGCCGCAGAATTGCTTGCCAACCAAGGCAGCGACCTGCTCGCGCAATACCTGATGGAAAGTTACCGGCCCGAGGAAACGTACGGCAGCGCCTTCGGCAAACTATTTGCCCATCTTTTTGCACAGCACGGACTGATCCTGATGGACCCGCTCGATAGCGGGCTCCACAAAGTTGCAGCGCCGCTTTACCAGCACGCGCTTGCGGAACGCGATGCATTGAACGAAAAACTGCTTCAGCGCGGAAAGGATTTGGACCGTGCGGGATTCGATGCTCAGGTCAAGGTGACGTCGCGGAGTACTTTATTGTTCCATCTGTCCGATGGCATTCGGCAGGTCGTTATGGCGAGTCCGGGAGAATTTCAGGCTGGCGAGAAAACCTGGATGCGGGACCAGTTGGTGCACATGACACACACTGAGCCGGAGAACTTCAGCCCCAACGCGCTGTTCCGGCCGGTGGTGCAGGATTATTTGCTGCCAACAGCAGCGTATATCGCCGGGCCTGCGGAGATTTCCTATTTTGCGCAATCGGAAGTGGTGTACCGGCATGTTCTTGGAAGGATGCCGGTGATGCTGCCGCGCGCGGGATTCACACTAGTCGACGCGAAGGCTAATAAACTCCTGCGCAGGTACGGCCTGACGGTTGAGGATGTTTGGGCGGGATCGCAAGGCTTGCGGCACAAAATGGAGCGGCAATCAGTCCCCGGCTCGCTATCAAGAAACTTTGAGCGCAAACAAAAACAGATTGCCAAGATGTTGACGCAGCTCGGCACGCAAATCGAGAAGCTAGATCCGACCTTGAAAGGCACTGTTGAAAAATCGCGGAAGAGAATCGAATTTCACATCGACAAGCTGCGCCGGAAGGCGGGCCGGGCGCAGGACCAGAAAGCCGGGCTTATTTCGGCTCATGAACATTACCTAGAGTCACTCTTGAATCCGCACAAAGGGCTGCAAGAGCGGGAGTTGTGCGTGCTGCCGTTTCTGGCGCGATGGGGCGCGGGCGGGCTTAGCGAACTACAAAAACTCTCCACGGGAAAGAAAATCGGGCATCACTTCATTATCCAACTTCCTTAGACCTGCATTTCAATGCGTATTCCTGGGGTGTCGAGCGAGGGATCTCAACTGAATCCACATTACGGAGGTAATGTTAGTGTGGGATTCGTATCGCTCAGGATGACACCGGCACCATGTGGCCCCTGCTGGGATGATAGAATCCGCGCGCTGCCGGGAGGGTCGCACATGCAAACGCTGAGCGTGAAAACCGATCGCCGCACGCAACTTGTCGATGTCACGGCCCAAGTGCAAAAGGCCGTCGCGTCGTCCGGTGTCGCCACGGGCATTTGCTATTTGTATGTGCCGCATACCACGGCTGCGATCACCATTAATGAATGCGCAGACCCCGATGTCGCCCGTGACGTCGAAGGCGCGCTGGACCGCCTGGTCCCGGCGACGGGGCCGTATCGCCACCGCGAGGGCAACTCGGACTCCCATGTGAAAGCCGTGCTTATAGGGGCTTCTCAATTCGTCCACGTGGAAGGCGGCAAATTGGTGCTGGGGCGCTGGCAAGGCGTTTTCTTTTGCGAATTTGACGGTCCCCGCGACCGGCGGCTGCAAGTGAAAGTCGTAACAGATTGAGATCGAAGTTCAAGTTACGCTTCAAGTATGGCCGTGCGCTACCCCCCGCACGCGCCGGTTTTAAAAAAGAGTGCGGTTATGGTTGATAAGGAGAGACTTGCTTTTCACTCTTGTGTCCAAGAGTGTCTTGAGGGTGCGTAAAAGCGATGGGCATCGGACCCCATTGCCCATTCTTTCAGCCTGACTCGGATGTTCCTCACCGTTTCTTGCAATAAGTCCCGATACGTGCGCCAATCGGAAACTGAGCCGCCCCCCGGGGAATAACGAAAACCTAAGAAGATCGCGCCGCGTGGGCAGGCGGAAGCTGGTTGCGCTTCTCGCGAGGTTTGTGGTGGGGGTGTGCTAGAGTTTTTGTGCGATGAGCAAGCTCGGGATTTACGTACAGGTGCCGTTCTGCCAGACGAGGTGTACCTACTGTAATTTTCATACCGGAGTGGTGGCTAGCAGCCGGATTGCGCCGTATGTTGAGGTGGTTTGCCGAGAGATTTGGGAGCATCGGGAGCTTTTGGAGGCTGCAGGGGTGAATTGGGCTGCGAGTTGGGGATGCAGCGGGTGCAGACCTTCAAAACTCGGGGTAAACCGTGCTGCGCCCCTACAAAGGGAGGGCGAGACGCCGCGCGAGTTGGAGAGATGGCCCGCCTCAGAAGGCGAGCCCTACGCGGAGAAGATCTTCGCTGTCGACACGGTTTACATTGGGGGAGGAACGCCTAGCCTGCTGGACCCCGTGCATCTGCAAAATATTTTGGAGGCAATTCGGGCTTCGTTTGGCAAGCGGCCCGCCTCGGAAGGCGGGCCTTACGCGGCGGAGTTTGAAGAGGTGACTTTGGAAGCGGACCCGGAGACGATTGAGGCTGAGAAGGCGACGGCATGGGTGCGGGCGGGAATTAACCGGGTGAGCTTTGGGTTGCAGTCGTTTGCGGACAAGGAATTGATTGCGGCGGGGCGGATACACCGGCGGGCGGATATTTACCGGGCCGTGCCGATTCTGCGCAAGGCGGGGATTCGGAATATCAGCTTTGATTTGATTGCGGGGTTGCCGCACCAGGCCAAGGGAAGCTGGCGGCAATCTTTGCGTGAATTGACGGCGCTGGCTCCGGAGCATGTTTCGGTTTACTTGCTGGAGATTGATGAGGGTAGCCGGCTTGGCAAGGAGTTGCTACACGGTGGAGGAAAGTACGGCGCGGGAGAGGTGCCCGACGAAGATGAGATGGCGGAGTTTTATGAAATGGCGCAGGAAGCGCTCGGAGCGGCGGGATATCATCATTACGAAATTTCGAACTGGGCGAAACCAGGGTTCGAATCACGGCACAACCTGAAATACTGGCGACGGGAGCCGTATCTGGGATTTGGGGCGGGGGCGCATTCGTTTTCGGGGACGGAACGTTGGGCGAACGCGCATGATGCCGCAGCCTATGTGGCTGCGGTGCAGGGCGGACGATTGCCGGTTGAGCAACATGAGACGCTGACGGCGGAGAGCGCGCTGGAAGAAGAGTTGTTTCTCGGCTTGCGGCAGCTCGAAGGAATTGATGTGGCGCGAATCGAACGGGACTACGGGGTGGTGCTGTCGGCGCGATTTGATTCCTTGACGTCAGCGGGTTTGGTGGAGCGCGAAGGCAGCGTGGTGCGGCTCGCGCCGGAGAAACTTAGTATTTCAAATGAAGTGTTCGTGGAGTTGATGAGGTAAAGAAGTAGGGAAGTAACGAAGGAAGGAAGCAAAGAATAGTTAAAGATAACCGAGAGACGCTCCAGAACGATGAGGAAGAGCAGAGCTCGGAAGGAAGCGGATTTGACACGGAGGACAGAGAGAGCGCCCGTCCCGGTTGGGGCAGTGGCCGGGCCTGGAGAAGAGCGGAACATGAGTTACACGGTGGCGAAGGGGAATCAGAGGGTGGATCCGGACCAGGTTGCTGAGGCGGGGAAGATTCCGGAAGGTGTCGTGGACCTGCGAAGCGACACGGTGACGCGGCCCACACCCGAGATGAGGCGCACCATGGCCGAGGCGGAAGTCGGGGATGATGTTTACGGAGAAGACCCGACGGTTAACCGGCTGGAGCGGCGCGCGGCGGAGATTTTTGGGAAAGAGGCGGCGCTGTTTGTGCCCACGGGTTGCATGGGCAATCTCATCGCCATCAAGGTGTGGACGCATCACGGCGACGAGGTGATTTGCGAGGAGCGTAGCCACGTGAATTTGTACGAATTGGCGTCGATGTCAGCGATTGCTGGCTGCATGCCCCGAGTGGCTCGTGGGGAAGATGGGATTTTGACGTGGAAGCAGATCGAAGCGGTCATCCGGCCGAAGATTTATTACGATTCGCAAACCGCGTTGGTGTGTCTGGAAAACACGAGCAATATGGCGGGAGGAACGGTGTATCCGACGGCGCAGGTTGAAGACATCTGTGACCATGCGCATGCGCTGGGTTTAAAAGTGCACCTGGACGGTGCGCGCGTTTTTAACGCGGCCACAGCGCTGGGAGATGACGTCGCGCACATGACGCGAAAAGTGGATTCGGTGATGTTTTGTTTGTCCAAGGGATTGGGTGCTCCCGTGGGATCGATGATTGCGGGCGCGAAAGCGTTCATCGAGGGCGGGGGTGATCGCTGCGGCGGGCCTGATCGCACTGGAAAAGTCGCCGGGGCGACTGCACATCGATCATGAGAATGCCAAGCGGCCGGCGGAAGGTATCGCCGAAATCCCGGAGCTGACAATCGATGCGAAGAAGGTCCGCTCGAACATCGTTATCTTTGATTGTTCGAAGACCGGGAAAACCGCCGTGGAGCTGTGCGATGCGCTTCATCGACACGGAGTGTGGGCGCAGGATACGGCGCAGCGTTCGGTGCGGTTTGTTACGCACTGCGATGTGGACCGAACGGGGATCGAGCGGGCTCTCGTGGTGCTAAAGGAAGTCGTTCGAAAGACCCAGCAGGCGGGGGCCTAAAGAAAAGAGACAGCGCAGCATCCGGTTGTCACGTCGACCTGGCCACACTGCTTCTTGCTGAAAAGGAAACGACTGGTCGAGATCTAGAGAGCCGGTGGCGACCTTCGTGTAAAATAAAAAATAAGCAAGACTTTAGCTGCATATTGCCAAAACCCATAGACCACAGAGGCGACCGTGGAATTCAGTTTCACCGAAGAACAGCATCATCTTCGCCGCAGTGTGCGGGAATTCGTCGAGGGCGAAATCGCTCCGCACGTGATGGAGTGGGACGAAGCGTCCCATTTTCCGATGGAGATCATGCCCAAGCTGGCCGAGATGGGGCTGCTCGGCGTGATTTTTCCGGAACAATATTGCGGCGCCGGGCTGGGTTACATCGAATATGCTCTCGCGATTGAAGAGCTATCGCGAGTGGATGGCTCGGTGGGCTTGATCGTCGCCGCGCATAATTCGCTGTGCTGCAACCACATTTTCAAGTTCGGCACGGAGGCGCAGAAGAAGAAGTACCTGGTACCGCTGGCTTCCGGGAAAGCCCTTGGCGCGTGGTCGTTGACCGAGCCGGAGGCGGGTTCGGACGCGGGCGGCACGCGAACGACCGCCGTCCGCAATGGCAGCCACTGGGTGCTCAATGGTGCGAAAACCTTTACCACCAATGGCCACTATGCGAACTATTGCGTGGCCATGGCGGTCACGGACAAATCGAAGGGCTCACACGGAATCAGCGCGTTCATTGTGGAAAAAGGTACACCAGGATTCCGGCCCGGCAAAAAAGAGAACAAACTGGGGATGCGCGCGAGCGACACCTCGGAAGTGATTTTCAACGATTGCCGCGTGCCGCAAGAAAACTTGCTCGGGCCGGAGGGCGAAGGCTTCGCCGGCAGTTTAAAAATTCTGGATGGGGGTCGCATTTCCATTGCTGCGCTCGCGCTGGGTATGGCCCAGGGCGCACTCGAAGCGGCCACGAAATACGCGAAGCAACGAAAGCAGTTCGGCCAAGCGATTAGCGAGTTTCAGGCGGTGCAATTCAAGCTGGCGGACATGGCCACACAGGTGGAAGCGGCGCGGCTGCTCGTCTATCAGGCAGCGTGGCTCGCGGATAAAAAGGATGTCCGCTTCACACGCGAATCGAGCATGGCCAAGCTGTTTGCTAGCGAAATCGCCGTGCAAGTGGCTAACGAATGCGTGCAAATTCACGGTGGCTACGGCTTCATCAAGGACTATCCCGCGGAGAAGTATTATCGCGACGTGAAGCTCTGCACCATCGGCGAAGGCACCAGCGAGATTCAGAAGTTGGTGATTGCCCGTCAGCTCCTCGGCAAGAAATAATAGGCAGATGCGCCCGTTCTCTCCAGAACGGCTCCACAGGAAAAGTATGACTCTGCTCGTTGAGAAGTGGGCGGAAAACGTGCGCGCCGGTGATGTGCGCGCGCTCTCGCGCGCGATCACCGCGATCGAAAACCACCAGCCCGAAGCGGAGGCGCTGCTCCGACTGCTTTTTCCGCACACGGGTCAAGCGTATCTCACCGGCGTCACTGGAGCGCCGGGAACGGGGAAGAGCACACTCGTCGACCGTCTGGCGAGCTATCACCGCAAGAGGCAGGACCAAGTTGGTGTTATCGCAGTCGATCCGACGAGCCCTTATTCGGGCGGCGCCATACTGGGCGATCGGATTCGCATGCAAGGCCATGCAGTTGATGCGGGCACGTTTATCCGCTCGATGGCGACGCGGGGATTTCTCGGGGGCCTGGCTCGATCGACTGCGGAAGTAGCGCTGCTCCTGGACGCCGCGGGGAAGAAGCACGTGCTGATCGAAACGGTTGGCGTCGGACAGGATGAAATCGACATCGTTCGGCTGGCCGATTGTGTGCGCCGGGCTCATGGAGATTGGCGACATTTTTGTTTTGAACAAGGCCGATCGTGAAGGCGCGGACCGGCTGGAGCAGCAACTGCTGGCCATGCTGTCGCTGGTGATGCCGCGCGATGGCTGGCACCCACCAGTCGTGCACACGGTGGCCTCGGAGAACCAGGGCATTGAGGAATTGTCCAAGACGGTAGCGAAATTTCGAAAACATTTTGAATCGAGCGGACAGCGCCAGCGAAAACACGTCGAGCATTGGAAAAACCGATTGATTGAACTGCTAGAATCCCGTTTGCTCGAGCGCGCCTTGGGCGGAGTGGGTGGCGAATCCCGCCTGGCGGAGCTGGCCGCGGAGGTTGCAGATCGAAAGAAGGATCCATTTTCAGCCGTGAACGAAATTCTCAAGAGCAGCGGCCTCGATAGTTGAAGAAACGGCGCATGCATTTGGGCAACAGGGCAGTCCGGCATTTCGACGGGTCTGACTCTCATCTCGATACGAGGACAAAAAAATATGGCAGCGAAGAAAACCGGAAAATCGAAGAGTGCCAAA
The DNA here is from genome assembly GCA_003224515.1 of Acidobacteriota bacterium. Lineage (GTDB taxonomy): Bacteria > Acidobacteriota > Terriglobia > Acidiferrales > UBA7541 > Acidiferrum. Next base: position 1,961 of record QHZC01000202.1, on the reverse strand, counting down.
TCAGAAGTACAGGCAGCGATCGGCATCATCGGTGGGAGCGGGCTCTATGCGATGAGCGGATTGACGAACACGCGGGAGGTTCGCGTGAAAACTCCATTCGGCGATCCTTCGGATGC
>QHZC01000202.1:0-1831 GCA_003224515.1 Acidobacteriota bacterium | reverse complement strand
CTCGGCACGGTTGCGGGCACCGCATCCTGCCCGGCGAGATCAATTACCGTGCGAACGTTTACGCCATGAAGCTCCTGGGCGTAGAGCGTATCATCTCTGTAAGCGCCGTCGGTTCGCTAAAGGAAGACCTCCGTCCGGGGGAATTTCTCGTTCCCGATCAATTTTTCGACCGCACCAAGAATCGCATCTCCACTTTTTTTGGACAAGGCCTCGTTGCCCACGTGGCCTTTGCGCACCCGACCTGCGGTCAAGTGTCGAGCGTTCTTGCTGATGCGTGCGTCCATGAAGCCATCATGGTCCATCGCCGCGGAACGTACATCTGCATCGAAGGGCCGCAATTCTCCACGCTAGCCGAGGCCGACGTGCATCGGCAACTTCGCTGCGAAGTGATCGGCATGACCAACGTGACGGAAGCACGGCTGGCGCGCGAAGCGGAGATCTGCTACGCGACGATCGCCATGATCACCGATTATGACTGCTGGCACCCGGAGCACGAATCGGTCACGGCCTCGCAGATCATCGCCACGTTGAATCAAAACGCAGAGAATGCGCAGAACAAATGCGGAGCGGCTCTCCAGCATGCACTGGTTACCGATTTCAAGATTGTCCCCAAGGCAACAAAGAAGCGGCTTGCAGCAATCATCGGGAAGTATATTTCTTAGGAGCGCATTGTGTCCTTACTCGTCGTAGGTTCCGTCGCATTTGACGCCCTGGAGAGTCCGTACGGAAAGGTGGATCGGGCGCTTGGTGGCGCGGCCACGTATTTCGCCGTCGCAGCCAGTTTTTTCACGCCCGTGAGTCTTGTCGCCATCGTGGGCGATGATTTCACCCCGGAAGACGAAAAGATCTTTCACGGCCGGCGTATCGATACGGACGGCCTGGAGCGCGCCGCGGGCAAAACATTCTTCTGGGCCGGGCGCTATTCCCAAAACTTGAACGAGCGCGTAACGCTGGCGACGGAACTGAATGTGTTTGCGGAATTCAAGCCACGCTTGCCGGAAAAATACCGCAGCTTAAAGTACGTTTTCCTTGCCAACATCGCGCCAGACTTGCAGCGGGACGTGCTTTACCAAGTTAAGAAGCGCCCCAAAATCGCCGCGCTGGATACCATGAACTACTGGATCGAACGCGCGAACGCAGAGTTGCGGGAGACGCTGAAACATGTAGATATCCTCATGATCAATGATTCCGAGACCCGAGAGCTTTCCAGCGAACATAATTTGCTGCGAGCTGCCAAGCACATTTTTAAGATGGGGCCGGCGACGCTGGTCGTGAAACGAGGGGAATACGGCGCCATGATGGTGGACAGAAGCGGCGTCTTCTGCGTGCCGGCGTTTCCCCTCGAAGAACCGCACGATCCCACGGGCGCCGGCGACAGCTTCGCGGGCGGCTTCATGGGCTACCTGGCGGGAAGCGGGGATAAGAGCGACGCTTCCATGCGCCGCGCCATGATTTATGGATCGGTGCTGGGAAGCTTTGCCGTCGAAAAGTTCGGCCTTGATCGGCTTTGCCACTTGAAGCGCAGCGAGATACACGCCAGGGCACGGCACTTCGCGAAATTGACGCAATTCGAATTGTAAATAGCTAAAATTTCGTTCAGGCGGGCCGTGGGTCCCGCTGGCGATGCTTGCTCTTCAGGACATATTCTTGCGGCTGACCGTAGCCGCGGCGCTGGGCGCGATCATTGGCATTGAGCGCGATCTGCGGCGACGGCCCGCGGGTGTTCGCACCAGCCTCTTTGTTTGCCTGGCGACGGCCTTGTTCACCATTCTATCGGGCGAAATCGCCCACCGGTTTGGCGATTCGGGAAGCACGCGAATCGCATCGAACA
>QHZC01000201.1 GCA_003224515.1 Acidobacteriota bacterium | reverse complement strand
CGTGAGCGCCACCAAAAATTGCGTGCAGCCAGGGTTCCCACTGTTTCTTTCGCCAGGCGATCTTCGGACCGCCGCCAAAGGTTGCGATCTTCACGTGTTCGTTGTTGAAAATCGTAGGGGCAAAGACGGCGGTGAGGTTTCCCTCGATGCCTAACCATTCGTTCGTGAAGTAAACCGCGGAAGCGTTGATGCCAACGGCGCTGGCATCGAAAACCGCGGATCGGAAGCGCAACCAGCTCGTGGCAATACCCAACTCCCAGCGGTAGTCATCGCGGCCACCGTAGAGAAACTTCGGCTGCGGCGACGGCGAGGCCGGGTCGGCGTTTTCGAGCGGCAAGGCCAGAGCCGTGGCGACAACGGGCGCGGCAAACGTGTGCCCCAGCTTCGCTGCTGGCGGGGAAAAGCTGTCGGCGGCAGCAAGGTCACCGAGTAGCGTCGCCTTCGCGGCGGAAGTCGCCGAGAAGTCCTCGCTGACGTTCTTCCTGTCGATCTTTAAAGTTGGCGCGCTTACCTGTGCTCGCGCAACGCCCACGCTCCCAAGCAGCAGAAATGCCAATAGCCTCTTCATGTTGCTCCCCTCAGAGGGCCGCCCCACCGACGGACTCAGCCACGTAGCTACGGTAAACAACACCATGGCCCTTTGTCCATGCTCTTTCGCAGAAATCGCACAAAAGAGAAAATGCTGGATCGCCCGCCTCCCGGCAGGCAATCGAGAAACTTGGGGCGGTCCCGAGGCCCGGCCGCTGGCCGGACTCTAGCGGCCGTGCCGCAAATAGTCGTCGGTTTTGTTCAGCCAATCTTCGCGCGGGGGATTAAAGACATCGAGGTCTAGGGTGTCTTCGAGCGCCCAGGCTTCGTGGGGCATGTGCGGCGGGATGCACAGCACTTCGCCGGCGCGCACGACGATGTCCTGGCCATCGATGGCAAACTTCAGCGCCCCTTCAAGGATGTAGGTCACCTGCTCGTTGTAGTGGTGATGCAAGGGCACGTGCGCGCCTTTCTTCATCAACACGCGCGCCAGCATGATTTTGTCGCCCACCAGCATTTCGCGGTCGATGAGCGGGTTCAGCTGCTCGCGCTCCACATTCTTCCACGCAACGTGCTTCGATTTGGCCGGGGTGTTCATTGCTTCTCTCCATACAGCTTTGCGGCATTGTCGTGCAGGTACAGGCGCGCCAGCTCGAGGGCCTTTTGTTCTGTGAAGGCGCCCTCGGCGACGAGTTCGGCAAGCGCCGCGGCCACCGCCGTCCGGGCGGAGCGCGCCGCCAGCCAGAACGTCTCTTCCGCGCCAACGGCATCGTTGAACGGAAAGGCGTCCGACCCAAACATGATTTTCTCGGGGTACAGCGAAATCCACTGTTTGAGGATGTTTTTCAACTCCGAGGGATAAACGTAATAACCCATCAGCGAGGAGTCGGTATAGACGTTCTTCGCGGCCGTCAGCCAGATCATGTCCAGAGTGTAGGGATAGCCGCCGTGGATCAGCACGAAATTCACGTGGCGGTAGCGCGGGTCGCGCAGCACGTTTTCCAGATTGAGAGGATGGCCGTTGCGGAGGCTGAAGTAATCGCCGATGCCCACGGCGCTGTGAAAATGGACCGAGAGTTTCAGCTTCGCAGCCTGATCAATCAGCATGCGAAACACGTAATCCTGGAAGGTCTGATAGTCGTCTTCAGAAGGTAGGCCACCGGCGCGGAACTGGGAATAAATCGCTTCCGCTTTTTCACGCGGCGGATCGCGGAAGAAGAGCGCGCGGAAATAAGCGGCTTCAAATTTCATGGCTACGCCGCCCTTTTTCTGGTTGTCGGCGAGCGTTTGGCGAAGGAATGCTTCGTAGCCGGCGAGATCGGCGGGCAGCCCATTTACATTTTCCTGTTGCATATAGCGCGCGAGCACTTTTTCCTGCAGCGGAAGGTACACGCCCAGGTCACCGTTTTTGGCGATCAGCTTGTGATTGTCGAAAGGAAAAAGGAACGAATCGACAAAGAACACCCAATGAAACCGCTTGGGATCGAGGTACGGGGCCAGCGCCACGCGATTGGCCAGGCAAGTCTCGATGTTCATTTTGTCGAGGATGCCGTCCCAGTACGCCGTGCCGCCCGCCGCTTCCGCGGCCTTCTTCTTGTCGATGAGCCACTTCGCGTGTTCGGGTTTGAAATCGTCATAGGGGTAGCCGAACAGCGCCTTTGCAGCGGCGACAAATTCCGGATTGCTGTCGCGGAGGCGCATGACGGTGCTTTCCTCGGGGGGCGAAGCCATAGCGTCCATGTCGGAGTCGTCCGGGAAGGTGGCGTGCGAGTGGTTGTCGTAAATAGGGATCGCATCGATCTGCTCGAGAAGGCGGTCGTAAACTTTCTGAACGTCGCTCGTGGGCAGCGGTCTCGACTGCGCTTGCGCGGCGGCGCTCCCTGCGAGGCTCATCAGCAGAATTGTGCCAAAGTGAAACACTCGTTTCATTTTTCCGGGTCACTCCATTCAGCACCCGAGAATTCACAAATCAGCGCGAAACCGCGGCGCGCCAGTGAAGCGAAACACGGTGGATGCGTTCCAAAGCTTCCGCGAGCAGGTTCCGCGCACTGACGAGCGAGAAGCGCAGATAGTTCTTGCCTCCCTGGCCAAACGCAGCGCCCGCGATTCCGGCCACGCCGGCCTCCTCGAGCAAAAGCTTTTGCACTTCTTCCGCCGAGAGCCCGGTATTTTCGATATTCACCCACGCGTAGAAAGCACCGTCCGGGGCCTGGCAGCGAAATCCGGGGATTTTGTTGAGCCCCGCGACAAACTGGTCGCGACGTTTGCGGTACTCCGCCACCATCGCTTCCACGGCGTTGGTGGAATCGCCGAGCGCTTCGATGGCCGCCACCTGGGTAAACTCCGCCGCACAAGTAAAGGTGTTCAGCACCAGCAGGTCCATGGCCTCGATCACCTCGACGGGCGCCACGGCGTACCCCAGCCGCCAGCCGGTCATGGCAAAACTTTTCGAGAAGCCGTCAACAATCACGGTGCGCTCGGCCATGCCGGCAAGCGACCAGATCGACTTGTATTCCCCGCTGAACAGAATGCGCGCGTAGATTTCGTCGGCAAGAACCCAGAGATCGTGCTTGGTGGCGAGCCCGGCAAGTTTCTCCAGAACCGCATCGCTAAAAACCGTCCCCGTCGGATTATTCGGCGAATTAAAGATCAGCACGGTGGTCGGCGGCGTGATCTTTCGCGCGATCTCATCCGGGTCCGGCTGGAACTTGTTTTTCTCTTCCAGCCCATAGGGAACCGCGGTTGCGCCCAGCCCGCGAGTGAACGACGGATAAATCGGAAAGCTCGGATCGGGAAAAAGCACTTCGTCGCCGGGCTCGATCAGCGCCATCATCGCCAGCGAGAGCGCCATTTTGCAGCCCGGCGCCACCAGAACCTGCTCCGCCGCCACATCCAGACCGCGTGTGCGCTGCAAATAGTCTGCAATCGCTGCGCGCAGAGCCGGCAAGCCGCGCGTCGAACAGTACCGGTCGCGCCCAGCGGCTACGGCATTGCGCAGCGCGTCCACGACCGGGGCAGCGGGATGAAAATCCGGTTCGCCGAGTTCCAGATGAATGATCGAACGCCCTTGCCGTTCGAGTTCTTTGGCCCGCGAATAAACCGCCAGCGCGCCTTCGCCATGCAGCTGAGAAACGCGTGATGCGATTCGTGTCATGGTCTGGTCCGGACGGGAATCTTATCACCTCGCGGCGAAGAACAGCGGCGCGGGGATACGCCGCTGGCCCTCGCTGGCTCCCCACACACAAAGAAAGGAGGTACATCCGCCGCGGCCGGTGTAGCTGCCGTCGCTGGTCTCAAATTCCCGAACTAGAACGCGTACCGCAGAGAGAACTGAACGAGCCGCGGGGTCCCGACGGTCGAGAAAATCTTCCCGAATGGTCCGTCCGAAGTGGGATTCCCTAAATTGTCGTGGGTAATGGTTTCGACGTCGTTGTTCGAAGGATTCGCGAAGTTGACGTGGTTCCAGATGTTGAAGAAGTCGGTGGTGAACCGGAGGCTCTGTCGCTCGGTGATCTTGATATTCTTGATCAAAGAGAAATCCCAGTTCTGCTGGAACGGGCCACGGTAGATGTTCCTGCCCAGGTTCCCGAAAGCGGTGGTGCAAGCAAAGATTGGATCGGCCAGGCAACCGAGCGGGTCGGCTACCCGCGCGGTTGTAAAGTTAGCGAGGCTGAGATAGCCACTCAGCCGGGAATGGATCTCGCCGGAGGTCGTTCCTCGGCCGATTGACCCTCCCGAGGCAAGCTGCGCGCCGAGCGTCGCTGAAGCCAACCCGGCCCCGAGATAGGCGGTGCCCGCGGCTGAGTCGGTCACGGAGAATGGCGCGCCTGATTGGAAGATGGTAATGCCGCTCAGCGCCCAGCCGCCGAGCAAAGCCCCCGTTGCTCCGGTTGCGCCTTTGTAAAACGGCAAGTCGTAGCGATAGCTCACCACGAACCGTTGCGGGCGGTCGAAGTCAGACAGGCCGCGCGAGAACTTCAGGTCGGTCTCATCATTGAACGCGGTGTTCAGCGCCGTATTGCCGCTGGAGGTCGCGTCCGTAGACT
>QHZC01000729.1 GCA_003224515.1 Acidobacteriota bacterium | reverse complement strand
TCCTCATCGAGGCCATCGTTCCCGACGATTCGAATCCGAGTTTCGCGAAACTAGTTGATGTCCATATGTTGGTGCTGCTGGGTGGACGGCAGCGTACGCAACGCGAACATATGGAGTTTCTGGCAAAGGCCGATTTTCGGTTGCAGCGCGAAATCGCGGTGGGTGGCGACTTCTCGATTCTCGAAGCTGTGGCTGTGTAACGGCATGTTAGAGGGCCACGAAGACGAAACTCCGCATCTTATGCGGATCAATCTAATCATTGTTAGGTCGCGTGCCCGGCGAACCGCGTGATCAGCCGCGAGTGTTGTCAGTGATAGCGTCGCTGCGAAGGGGTATTGGGTTGGACTCAGTGGAGTACCGAACCGCCGAGCCGTGAGCGGCGTCACCCTTAAACCGAGGAAGAATATGGCGAAACCGAGACCGGCACCAGCGAAGAAGGCTTCCGATCCGATGACCTTGATGAACCTGATTGCCGGCAAATGGGCGAGTCAGGCGATTGCGGTCGCCGCCGAGCTCGGCATTGCAGACCTCTTGAAGGACGGGCCCAGGACGGCAGCCGACATGGCGCGAACGGCGAACGCTTCGGAAGACGGTGTCTATCGGCTGCTTCGCGCCCTGGGGAGCGTTGGGCTCTTCGCCGAGACCGGAAACCGGAGATTCCGGCTCACTCCGCTCGGCAGGCTACTCCGCCTAGACTCGCCCCAAGCGCTCGGCGGCTATGCGCGATTCACAGGGCACGAGAGCACGTGGCGCCCATGGGGAGACCTTCGGCACAGCGTCCGAACCGGTGAGCCGGCTTTTGACCATGTCTTTGCCATGCCTATTTTCGAGTACTTCGCGAAGATGCCAGAATCTGCAGCGGTGTTCGACGCGGCGATGACCTCGATCAGCACCTTGGAGTCGAAGGCTGTGGTCGCAGCATACGACTTTTCCGGGATCAACACTCTGGTGGACGTTGCCGGCGGACACGGCCTGATGATCGTGACCATTCTTAAAGTGAACAGAAGGATGCGCGGCATCCTCTTCGACCTTTCGCACGTGACCGCCGGGGCCACCGCGCTGCTCCAGAGCGGAGGCGTGGCCGACCGTTGCCAAATCGTCAGCGGCGACTTCTTTGCGTCCGTTCCAGAGGGGGGCGATGCCTACGTAATGAAGCACATCATCCACGACTGGGATGACGAGCGGGCAATTCAGATCCTCCGAAACTGCCACCGCGCGATGCAGCCCGGCGGGAAAGTGCTAATCGTCGACGCGGTCATCCCGCCCGGCAACAGGGTGCACTTCGGCAAACTCCTGGATCTCGAGATGCTGGTGCTCACTCCACGTGGCCGAGAGCGCACCCAGGCGGAGTTCCGGAAGCTGCTGAAGCGATCCGGGTTCAGGCTTCGGCGCGTCGTTTCCACCGAAACTCACCTCTCGGTTGTCGAGGGCGTAAGGGCTTGAGTCTTCGCGGCGCAGCGATGTGAACGCGAACGACAGAGCGACGCGACTCTAGGCGGTCCGCGTCGGTTGTCAGCTTCGTCGTGTAAACGAACGCAACCTAACAAGGCGCTGCACCCTTCGGCGCCGCGGACGCTCCGCATGGTTCGCTAGAACGGCGAGCGGCGCCGCGGTCCACATAGAGAGTCGCCCGACAACACCTTCGAGCGGACCGCTGGCCCGCATTCGCTCGCCGCGGCCGCTCAACGTGCGCGTTAGCTCCTGAACGATCGCCGCCGAAGCAAGTCTCTGAAACTTGCAGGATTTGCCTCACCTTTGGCAGATCGGTCCTGCCTTGTCGGCCTCTCCAGCAAATTGGTCGGTCACTGCTGGGGCGTTTCTCGGTACTAATCCGGGAGGCATTACTTCCGGGTTGCCCCATCTGCCAACAATTGGCGGCACGGGCCATTTGGAACTTCCCAATCCAACGCGCGCTATCATCAGGAGCTGATCAATTGGTTGGGAGCGGAGGGTTAGCATGATCAATCGAAGAGAGTTCGGCGCGGGGCTCGCGGGGATGGCAGCGCAAGGCATCACCAGGAACTGCCACGCTACGGCGCAAGGACCCCGGAAGAACACCCTCATGCACGTGGGCGGCGACTACCACAGCGTCTCGGGCGGCGACATGACCTCGAAACAGAACCTTGAATACAACCTCCGCCACGGCGTGAAACACCTTACCGCAGAGATCAGGAAGCGCCCGCAAGGCGGTTGGGATCCGGATGAGCTGAAGCGAATGAAGGATGACTGCGACAGATACGGCGCCGTTTTTGAAGCTATCCGAATGGACTCCGACTATATCAAGCTACGCAAGGGGCCCGAACGGGATCGTGAGATCGACACCATCGTCGGCAATATCCGCAAGGCCGCCCAGACCGACGTGAAGGTCATTACCTATCACTGGGAGGTGATCCCGTATCGCCGGAACGGGAAGATCACTGGGCGCTCTATTTTCGTAGCAGTTTCGACAGTGAGAAGCCGTAAAAATCACGCGCGGTGCCTGTGCCTGTAACGACGAC
>QHZC01000728.1 GCA_003224515.1 Acidobacteriota bacterium | reverse complement strand
ATTTCCGGGGACAAGTCGTGATGATCAAAGACAAATCGTTTGCCAAGCAACTTGTAAAAGGCGGCGATGAAGACAAACGTGTCCGGTGGATTGTGAGCATGGACAACATCAAAACCCTCGCGGAAGAGCAGCAGCAAGGAGAGCACGAACGTGGCTGCCATGGCGTATCCGTACTCCCAGATGTATCCCAGGAAACCATTGGCGGCCGGCGGCTGCGCATAGCGGCAAAGGCGCACACCGTTCAATGTTTCCCGAAAAGGTTGGCCCGGGCCCGCCGGACAGATGACCGAGACCCGGTAGCCTGCAGCAGTCAGTGCAGTGGCCTCTCGGAGAACACGAAAGTCCCGCGGGTAAGTTTGATTCTCCAACAGCATCAGTATTCGGTTATTGGCGGTCGCTTTCACGAATGTTCCTATCCCGATCTCTGCCTTACCGCCGCAGTCTCATCAAGCCTGCGCTGCGAAAGCATTCGTCAGCCGCTCCGGGCGTTGTTGTGAATCCATGAAAGCGCGCTGCCACAGTTCGACGCTGAGTAAACCCCACAGCAACGAGCCGTGATCGGCGAAACTATTTTCGTGCTCGGTGAGCAATTTTTCTACAAATGCGGGGTTGAAGAGCCCTCGGCGTTGCAATGCCGAGGGAGAAAGAACGTCACGGAGAAATGACCGGGCCTCTTTCCGGAACCATAGAGAAATGGGCATGGGAAATCCCTTCTTCTTCCGGCGGATGATCTCCGGCGGAAGCAATGCTTGGCACACTTTCTTCAGCAAATACTTGCGTGTCAGGCCTTTTACTTTCAGATGCTGCGGGAGTGCGGCTGCAAACTCCACCAGCTTGTGATCCAGAAGTGGAACACGAGCCTCCAGCGACGCGGCCATGCTCGTCTTGTCGCCCCGGGCGAGCAGATCGTCGGGCAGCCAGAGCTTCGTATCCACGTAGAGCATGCGGTTCAGCGGGTCCGTAGCATCCGTGAGAGCTAGATGTTCGGCGAACACGGCGCTCGCGTCGCCGCCGTTCAGGTTCTGTTTGAAATCTTCGGAAAGCAAAGCTTGTTTGGCTTCCGAGTTGAAAAGTGGAAACCAATTGACGAGGCGGTTGACCTCATCCGGCTGACAAAGTGCGTACAGAGCAAGCTTCTGGCGGCGCAGCCCGGGGACGCACCCGCACGCGGCAAGCGCCACTGACTTGGCAGCCCGCGGAAGATGCCGGAACAAGGGGGACAGCCTTTCACCGGCGTAGCGCGCGTAGCCGGCAAACAATTCGTCCCCGCCTTCTCCCGTGAGGACCATCTTCACCTGACGCGAGGCCAGCTCCGCGACCATGTAGTTGGCCAAGCACGCTTCGTCGGCGATGGGCTGATCCAGATGCCAGATCACTTTCTCTGAAAGGTTGATCAAGTCGTTGGGCCGGATAAACACTTCGTGATGATCGGCCTCGTACTTCTTCGCAACCATGCGCGCGTAAGGCAGCTCGCTGAATGCTTCGGCATCGCCCTCGAATCCTACCGAGTAGGTTTTGACGGGCTCGTTCAGGAACTGGCTCATGAGTGCGACTACCGTGCTGGAGTCGAGTCCTCCGCTCAAAAACGCGCCGAACGGGACGTCGCTCATGAGGTGCAGCTTGACGCACTCTCTCAGAAGGGCGTCGAGTTCGTCAGCATAGCTCTCTTCGCTGCGCTCGCCATTACTATGGTTGGCAAACGACAAGTCCCAGTAGCGCCGGACCTTTACGCCATTCGCATCGCACGTCAGGCTGCAACCCGGTGGCAGTGCATAAATGCCCTCAAACATCGTCTGGGGCGCTGGCACATACTTCAGCGAAAGGAACTTGCTCAGACCATCGACGTTCAGGTTAGCCTGCGTCGCAGGATGCTGAAGAATTGCTTTGATCTCGGACGCGAAGATGAGCCGCCCGCCCGATTGTGCGAAATATACAGGCTTAATTCCCAGGCGATCGCGGGCCACGAAGAGCCGCCGTCGGCGCGCGTCCCATAGGGCAAAGCCAAACATCCCGCGCAGGTGCTGCACGCAATCTTCGCCGAAGTCCTCGTATAGGTGAACGATCACTTCCGTATCGCTCGCCGTTGCGAGTGAATGGCCCCGGTTCCGTAGCTGCTCCCTAAGCACCTGGAAGTTGTAGATCTCGCCGTTGAAAACAGTGACGATGGACCCGTCTTCATTGCAGATCGGCTGCTTGCCCCCGCTCAGGTCGATGATGCTTAAGCGGCGCATTCCGATGGCCACATCTTTGCCGAAGTACACGCCGGAATCATCGGGACCCCGGTGACGGATCACGCTGAGCATGTCGCCAAGAACCTGTCGGTCCGCCGGGTCATGCGTTTTGTATTCGTAGAAACCGCAGATGCCACACATGGTTTAGTTTCCGGGCTTTCTTCTTGGGTTTACTTTCCCGCGATGAAAAGGTTGTTCTCGGTCCGGCCCACGAAACGCGCCTCGCGATTTCGTAGCACTTGCTCGTAGACCTCAATGACTCTTTCAGACACCGCAGCGGAATCCAGATGACGAATGTGTTCCCGGCCATCGGTTCTTTCGCGATGCTGCAAAATCTCATTGATCCGTGCAGCAAATTCCGTGACGCTCGGTTTCGAAACGTAGCACCCCTTCGTCTTCTCAATGATCTGGCGAACATCGCCGACATCCGTGGCAACGATGGGAAGATTGCAAGCCATGGCTTGCTTAATGACGTTGGGTGAGCCCTCTTGATAGGATGGGAAAACCAGCGCATCACATGCACTCATGAAGAGCGCGAGGCGCTCCTGCGGCTCTTTGTAAACCACCAGCAATTCAATGGCAGGGTCGCGCTTTCGAAGATAATCGGCTGCAGACTTGGCCAGTGGAAAGCGTTTCACCGGAACTTGTGGGTTTGCTGCAAAGAGCAGGTATTTCTTTCCTGCCGCCAGCCCCAGCGTGGCCCTGGCTTGTTCCCTGTCCGTCGGCCTGAAGACTTCGAAATCGACTTCATGAGGGATAACGAAAACATTCGCTTCCTCGAGTTTGCTGGCCATCTCCGAAGTCTGAACGATGACGGCATCTACGTGCCGGGCCAGCCTCTTCCCAGCTGCTACGATCAACGCGCTCGATCGTGTTTTCTCGCCGCTTTCCATGACCGTCCCCAGCAGGTCATCGCCGTGAAAGGTGACAACAACGGGCACTTTCCATTGTGTGCGCGCTATCATGCCAACGTAGCTGTAATGAGCGTGGACAAGATCAGCGGGGCTCCCGGCAAGACGTCTTCGCAATTGAAAAACCCCTTTGGGGTAAATCAACTTTCGGAAGCGGCCCCGCAAAACAAGCACTTCGATGTCGACACCGGCGCGCTTGAGCGATTCGGCTTGTGTTCTAACAAACGAACCGAACGCGGGATTCGCCGGCGTCGGATAGATGGCCGTCATGATCAGCACCTTCATCTGGTTCTTCCTCGAACAATGATGGCGGTATGGGCTGAAAGGAGCGTCGTGTCTGTCCCGCTGGGCTTAGTGAATGCCAGATGGTTCAGCCCCGCGTGCCCCGGCTGACGTTACTTGCAACACGGTCCGCCAGCGTCTCCTAGCCATGGATTTCCAATCGAGCTGCTCTGAGAAAAGCGTGGGCGACGACGGCGGTATGACAGATCACTTCCCCAATGCGTTTGGACGCCTGGGCCTAGCATTAACCTCGCTCTCTTTTCGAACCTCATCGGCGAGGGAGTCGTCGTGAGCCGGGGATCAATGCCATCGCACGGGCCATTTAACGGCCCATGTGCTCTCTTCTGGAGGAACTTGGGATAGCGAGATTCGGTTCCATGTTTTAGAACGGACTCAATCCCTGTGCGGTGACTATCTGCTCAACCGCATCATGAAGCGATTTTGGAAAGTGAATCCGGGGCCGGGGGCTGCGTGCACATCCTGTGCATCGCGGCCAGGAGACCGGCAAGCAACCACAGCAGTTGTTGAATGGGTCGAACGTGGAATAAGTCAACGGTCAGGTGCACCATATGACCGGCAATGCCCACCGCGAACCCAAGGCCCAGTGGCGAGAACAGAGGGTCCTGGAACCTCCAGCATTTCCAACCCGTGCGCATGGTACCTAGCAGAAAGGCTAGATAGGCCAGCAGCCCGCCAATTCCCGTTTCCGCTAACACCAATAAGTATTTGTTGTGAACCGCAAAGAGCCAGTCATGACGAAACTCGGCGGTCACGTAACGATCCATAGCCACGGTGAAATTGTTGGCACCCACTCCCATTACTGGGTTATCTTCGATCATCCGAAACGCCAGTTTGTTCAAGGGGATGCGAGATTCCGCCGATCCTTTGTCGTCCCCAAACATGCGCTCTGAAATGACGCCGTGGAAGGGCAGATATAGCAGCGTCAAAATCGCGAGAATGGCGATGGGCACTCTTAGGGAAAACCCGCGCTGACGCCAAGCGACGAAACAAAGCACTATAACCGCCAAAGCCAAAGCGATCCATCCCCCTCGCGAGAACGTGTAGATCAGTGCCACGCCGCCGAGACCTAAAACCAACTTCGCCAACCACTTGTACGCGGGTCCGAGGTTTGTAAGTAGCAGGCTGGCCGCGGATGCTAGCAAGATGCTGAGATAGGCGCCCGCAACATTGGGTACGCCGATCGTGCCGCCAAGTCGCATGCCACCATCTCGCCCCGTGAACTCGGCAATGATATGGATCGGCATGTTCCAGGGGGTCGACGGTGTCACTGTAAACTTCATGACGATGATGACCAGGCTTTCGAACAGGCCCCCAATCATCAGGTACCGCAGTACAAACAAAACGCCTTCGCGAGTGCGGACGGTGTTGGCGACGTAAAAGTACACCAAGCAGGCTTCGAGCAGCAGGTACACCTCGAAAAGAGAGAGGGCCAGATCCTGGGCCACAAGCATCGAGAGAATAGTGATGGCGAAGTAGAACACCAGAGGCCAATTGATGTGGAGTGGAGGACGAGCCTCGGGCGTTCTCTTGGCCATGGTCCGGATCAACCAGGAAGCATACAACCCGGCTAGGGCTAAGGTTGTCGCTGAGATGCTTAATCCCTTCAAAGCGCCAAAATCCGCTTCGTGGGGCCGAAGGAAAAGCGTAGTGCCGAGTTGAATGGGAATGTCGAGGATGACAATCGCCAGAAGAACCTTCGATGCATACCCAGATGTCAGCGCGAGAAAGGGACTAAGGATGGCAACAACGAGAGAGTTCGCACCGAGTGAGCGGAGGCGCGGGTAGGTCCACGGCGCCACCGCTGGGCTTGGCTTGCTTCCAGCCGCCAGAGACAGTCGGCTGGTTGGTCCGGGTGATCGCATTCCCGCTGAATTCATAGGGACGGGGTAGCGTGCCTGACCAGCTGCTCGTACAACGCATGACTATCCTGGTTTGCGGAGAGGAAAGTTAGGATGCTTTTGGCAACGTATTCAATCACTTCAGGCGTTAGCTCCGCGTACATCGGCAATGAAAGGATTCGCTGG
>QHZC01000727.1 GCA_003224515.1 Acidobacteriota bacterium | reverse complement strand
TCCGGAGAGCCGGTTCTGGAACGGATGCCGCGCGCAGTTCGGGAATACTGGGAAGAGGACACCTCCTTGATCTACCACCACCATCAGCGTGGCGCCGATGAGCTGCCCCATCGGGGCTTGAAGGAGTTTGGAAGCGAGCAACTTCCGTTCCAGCGGTTTGCCGCCAATCAGGCCTACTACTATCTGATGTTAATCAGTTTCTTTTTGTTCGAGAGCTTTAAAGAGGATAACCTGCAAGACATCTTGCCCCTGTCGAGTTACGCCACCACGCTGCGGCGCAAACTCGTCGATTTGGCAGCCAAGGTGGTGCGGACCGGTCATGAAGTCATTCTGAAAGTCACCCAAGCGGCCATGGATAGCTTGAAACTCCAAATCCTATGGACGCGCTGCCAAAACGCCGTTCCCATTCCCCTACCCAGCTAATCGCTCGCACGCAGACTGATCGTCAACGGGAATAAAAACTGAAGTAGAGAAGGACAGGTGTCTCACAACTTCTGCTGATCGCGGCCTAGATCGGCAGCTGGTCCCCTCCCAAAGTCGTTCTCTCGCTCCGCGGCCCACACTCGAACCATTTCTGCCCGGCGGTTACACCGAAACCAGACTGATTCTCGCCCCTCTGGCCAAAAACTGACCAACAATCAAAAAAATCGCTCAATTTAGGTTCCATTTGTTCCATAACGGCCCTTTCAGTGAACAGGGCGGACTCCATTCCCTTACCCATTCCCTTTGGCCACCGTTCCATTATCCATTGCGGTTTTCTCCCACAAACACAAATCAAATGGAGGAGTGTTTTGTGGCCGCGAAGCGCATCTCTCAAGGTAACACCGGTACCGGCAGTCATGATGTAGGTGCCAATCCGGTCCAAGTAGATGTTCGTGTCCCATCCGCAACAAATACAGAAAAATCGAATGAGCACAATGATGCCTTGCATCCCCGGGCAGCGGCGGGTAATGTTTCCGCAGTGACGCCATGTCAACGCAGAAAGCGGCGTTGCATGAGCAAACGTTCGTATCAAAGGGGAACGATAGAAAAGCACGGCAGTAACTGGCGAGGCAAAGTCTACGTTGATGTCGTAGGCAGTCCTGACAGACGGGCCAAATGGATTGTTATTGGGACAACTTCGATGACGAAGAGAGAGGCTCAACGAAAGTTTGGCCAGATTGTCGAGGAAATGGGGATCAATTCCCTCTCTTATCAAATTCCGTCGGATACTCCGGCTCAAACTTTCGAGGAACTTTCCGAGCATTGGGAAGACAAGGTTCTCAACGGAAAGAAACCGAAGACACAGAGCACGATGAAATGCGAACTCCGCAAGCACCTGCGCCCTGCGTTCGGTTCACTTTCTGTAGAGGAAATCACTCCGCAACTGGTCAGCGAGTGGGCGGTGAAGTGGTGCCGGTCCGGGCTAAGCGTGAAATCAGTAAAGAATCTCATTATCACGCTGAATCTGATTCGCAAGTACGCGGGGCTTCCCTACTTCGCCGCTAAATCGGTGACCTATCCTTCCCAGAGCGAGGTAGAAGAAGAACCGCCATGCTACACGCAAGATCATGTGGTAGCGATCGTCGCCGCAGCAAAGGGTTGGCAGAAGGTGTATTTCGCAACCGCGGCGGGGACGGGCTTGCGTGCGGGCGAATTGGCCGGTCTTCGCATCGAAACGGGTGATGTCGACCTAGGTAAGAAGCTGATCCATGTACAGCGAAGCGTGTCTGAGGGCAAGGAGCAGTCGCCGAGGAGCCGCAACGCCTATAGGTGGCTTCCGATCGATGAAGACCTCGTGGCAATGTTGAAAGCGCATATTGATGATCGGAGGTTTGGGCTATGTGTTCCAGAGCCGCAATGGCACTCCAGTGCGCCTCAACAATATCTTGCGGCGGGAGCTGCACCCGATCCTAAAGAAGCTCGGGCTTGCGATGGCAGGGATGCACGCTTTCCGTCATCATCGGTGCAGTCTCTTGGTTGAGCATGACGTGCCGGTTGCGGCAATCAAGCAGTGGCTGGGCCACGGCAGCGAACAAATGATCCGCCGCTATACGCATCATCGACCTGAATACCACAGCGCAATCCTGGCGAAAATTACGAGCATTTTCTCTGCTCAGAACGAGCCCAAACCAGCGCTGTTAGTCCCAAATAGTCCCAAAACCTGAAGTTGAGCGAAAGGAGAAGATTGCGTAAGCTGTTCGCAATGTTGGACTAAATCGAGGCGTGGGCGGTTAGCTCAGCGGTCAGAGCATCCGGTTTACACCCGGAAGGTCCACAGTTCAAATCTGTGACCGCCCACCAAACATCTCCTTACAATTGAATAGATTACGCCACATTTTCTTTCGCTTGCGATTCGCCAAGCTTGGGTCCATTGGGTCCAATAACGAAGCCGAGGCCTACTTTCTTCGCGTTGCGCTGGCGGTATTCCACCTCTTCGCCCGTGTGGTCGTAACCGTCCGTAGTCCGCAAACTGGAGTGGCCGATCCACCTCGTCTGCAATTCAGGTGGCGTCCCATTCTTCCGCAAGATCGTCACCCGTGCGTGCCGGTAAGCGTGGAAACCACCACGAGGGATGCCGAGTTTTTGCAACAACGGATGGAGCACGCGCTTGCGGAGATTGCCGGCGTGAATCGGAGCGCCGTTGCTTGCCTGAAAAACGCGGCCCGACGTGCGACCCGTTAGATGCTGCCGCAACAAATCGGCAAGCTCTGGGTCGATGTCGATGATGCGTTCTCCATTCTCCGTCTTGGTGGATTGCTCGATGCCCTCTACAATGCCGCGACGAACGTAGATCACACAGTTGATAAGATCGAGATCATCGACACGCAGCCCAGCGGCTTCACTGATCCGCATCCCCGTGCCCGCCAACAGCGCGAACAGTACGCGGCTCTGACCTTGGGTTGCGTTGACGATCCTCTGGATTTCAGCCTGCGTGAAATAACGCTGCCGAGGTCGTGGAGCTCTCGGTAGCTTCCAGTCCCAAGTTGCCCACACCCTTCTTCCTACAATCAGCTTGATGATGTCGATGATGTTCAGGATCGACTTTCGGCTGAGCTTGTAGGTTTTGATTAGCGTCCCGTTCTTTCGACGCCTCTCAAAGATCGCTTGCTTCAATTCCGCCGCGAACTCCTGTACCAAAGTTTCAGTAATCGCATCGAGCGGAAGTGAACCAAAACGAGGAAGAATGTGCTTCGTTAGTGCGCTCTCCATCGTGCGGATTGGGTGAGGTTTTCCATCGACCCAAGCCTGATGGTACTTCCGGCACCATTCCACGCGCTGCCCGAAGGTCACAATAGGACTCGGCGTAACCGCCCGTTCGAGATGTTCCGCACTATTCACTCCCGTCTTGGCGATAAGCTCCGCTCCTTTGCGAACGGCTTCAGGTTTTGTCAGCTTCTCCTTTCCTATTGTCGGGCCGATGGGCAGAGATTTCCGTTGACGTTTTTCTTGTCCAGGAACGTCAACGTAAAATCGGATGTGCCACATAGCGCCCTTACGAACTATCTGACCCTTTTGTCCAGATCGTCGGCTCATGGATTTTCCCTTTCGCCGTTGATCTGGCGCAACGGCCAGAACATTAGCGCCCGCTGGCTGTGATTGCAAGCGATCAGCGCTTTGCGTCGAGATTTCAGGATTTACTGGCAATAAGAGTTGGACTGGATTGGCGCATAGTTCATGACCGTTACTACCGATGTTGTCTTGAGAACTGTATCTGCTGGCCACAGAACACTCCTCGATTTGATTTGTGTTTGTGGGAAAGACCGCAACGGATAAGGGGAATGGTGGTTAAACGGAAGTGGGTAAGGGCAAAGGGTGAAGGGAATGGTCTCCGCCCTGTGTGGTCCTGCGCGCGACAGCGGCGGGCCGACGGCCCGCCGCTGTCGCTGATTGTGTCGTGCGCGTTAGTGGGTCTGCTTTTGTTTTTGTGTTCAGTCGAGGAATAGTTCTGGGATTCAGTTGTTATGGATTAACCCGTCACAGTATAAGAGTTCTGTAGGTTCCTCTGATTCAATCAAACGAACGTGCTGTCTCGTGGCCTCGCGCTGGCGAGTGGGGTATTGCAAGCGCGCGACCGATAGCATCGGCGCGCGCAAGCAATACGGCCTTACCACGGTTTCCAATTCGAGGTGGAAGATCTTCCATACTGTGGGGTGGTGGAACAGACGACCATAAAGCCGTGCACGAGACTGATTGCCGGTCGCGATCAGAAGTTGCAACTTATTTTGCATATGCTGGAAGAGTGGACCGAATCGACGGATGAAGTGGCGTAGCTGCGAGAAGGTGCTTGAGTGTGGCTGATCGACAATGGCGACACCAATGCGGCCATCCACGAGCCACAACACGAAATCTTCCCACAGATATGGCTTGCCGCCACGTTGCGGCAGAGCACTTGATGGACAGCCCGCTTCGGTGAACGTAGCTACCTTCTGTTCATGGTCCAGTATGAATTCCGCCGGCCACCGGCGAGCTTCGAGATAAAAATTCACCGCTAGCAATCGCGCCTGCACAGTTGCCAGAGTGTGTCGCCGTCTTGCACCGGAGTCGTGATCGAGCAAGCACGTCGTGGATTTAGTCACCTGGTATACGACCGGATAAGCGGCAACCTTTCGCAGGAGGCCTGCCCGTTCCCAAGCTCGCACCCGAGCCCGAGTTATCCGTCCCAGATTGGGGACGCTTAACTGTTTTAGCTGGGCTGCCGTGCAGTATCCATGTCAGTGGCGGCGAAAAAGTGGTCCACTTTAG
>QHZC01000726.1 GCA_003224515.1 Acidobacteriota bacterium | reverse complement strand
CCCTCAAAAATGACCTTGAGATTCACAGCCAACGGAATCTTCTTCGACCGAAGCGCATCGAGTGCTGCCAACAGCGCCACGATCGGCGATTTGTCATCCGAGGACGAACGGGCGTAGATGCGCCAGTCATCGTCATAAACAGCGCGATGCTGCGCGCTGTTTTCCGGGAAGGGGATGCGCTTTCCGCTGGCTTCGATCGCAGCATCGCGAAGAACCGGCTCAAACGGTTTCCCATCCGTCCACGCTGCCGGATCGACTGGTTGTCCGTCGTAATGCGCATAAAAGATCACCGTGCGCTTCGCTTCCGGTGTGACTAGTTTGCCGAAAACCACCGGCCCGCGCCCGTTAATTGGCAACAGGCGCGTTTCGATTCCGCGTGCCTCCAGCATCTCGAGCAGATGCGCCGCATTCTTCTGGATGTTCGGCGTGTCGCTTGCAATGTTCGGGATCGCAAGGAATTCGCTCAGTTCGCGGATGATGCGGTCCTCGTTGTCCATGCGGTAGTCGCGCACTTCCTGCGCGACCCTTCGAGGCGCCGGAGGAGTTGACTTCTGCGCGAGCGCCGGATACGGTAAAAGGGCAATCAACAGAGTGACCACTATGTTTCTCAAAGTTTCCCTCCTCTAAGGCTCCCGGCGGCTTTGCTGCCTGAAAGCAACACGGCTGGCCCGGCGTGGCCTGCCCAGCGATTCTATCTGACCCGTAAGGTCTGTGCTCGTTTGCCGGTTTCTTCCCGCGGTGTGAAGGTTCCGCGGCGCCATTTTGGAGTTGTAGATGAGTGAGTTTGCGCTGGAAGTCGAAAACCTCGTAAAAGTGTATACCTCACGTGGGAAAGCACCGATCCGCGCCATCGACGCTATCAGTTTCCGCGTGCCAAGCGGGATCATTTTTGGTTTGCTTGGACCCAACGGCGCGGGCAAGTCAACGCTGCTGCGTATGCTCTCCACGCTCACGCGACCGACCGAAGGCACCGCGAAGGTCCTGGGCTGCGATGTCGTGAAAAGACCCATCGAAGTGCGAAAGCGGATCTCTTCGGTGATTCAGGCGACGGCGGTAGAGCTGTTCTTGTCCGTGAAAGACAATTTGCTTACCTACGCGCGCTTCCAGGGACTCGACAAGGTGACGGCAGCGCGCCGCGCCGATGCCCTGATCGAGGGATTTCAACTCGGCCCGCAAGTCGACCGCAAGGTGCAGGATTTGAGCGGCGGTTTCCGGCGCCGCGTGCAAGTCGCGAAGGTCTTCATGGTCAATACGCCGGTGCTCTTCCTAGACGAATTTTCCACCGGAATGGATCCCATCTTGAAGCGCCAAGTAATGAATCTTCTGCGCACCGAAGTCGAGAAGGGAAGAACCATCATCCTTACGACTCAGATTCTCAGCGAAGCGGAAGAGCTTTGCGACGACTTCCTCATCATCAACAGGGGAAAACAGATCGCACGCGGCGACCTAAACACGCTGAAGCTGCTTTCCCAAGGCGTGTACGAGATCACGTTGGCGTTCGACCATCTGCCGGAAAACATCCAGGCAGAGATTGCCGCGCTCTCGCCCATCCGTTTCACCATCGAAGCAAACACGATTGATCTCGCTCTCAAGATCGAAGAAAGCCGGGTCATGGAGGTTGTCAGCGCGCTCTCGCGCAACCGCCATGTTCTGCGCGTCGAAGTCCGGGGCGCAAGCCTTGAGGATATTTTCGTCGAATTGACGACCCGGGAAGGGAAGGAACTCACTTGAGCGCACTAACCGCCGTTGTCTATCGCGAAGCCAAGATTCGCGCGACGAACTTCACTTTCATTTTCTGGGATCTATTCTTCCCGCTCCTCTACATGCTGGTCTTCGGCGTGGGCGTCAATTCCGCTCTTGGCGCGCCCACAGGGATCGGGAATGTGAGTTACCACGAGTTCTTTCTGGCCGGAATTCTGGCCATGGCCAGTTTTGCGATTGCCTCCAATACCTCCTGGTCGTTTTTCCTAGACCGCGACAACGGCATCTTCTACGAGATGCTCACCTACCCCATGAGCCGCAGCGAATACCTGCTCGGAAAAGTCATCTTCAACGTTCTCATCGCCGTCGCACAGGGTGCCCTCACCCTTGCTGTCGGCCGTGGGCTGCTGGGCATTCGCGTCCAGTGGCCGAAATTACCGCTGCTACTCGCAGGCATGGCCATCGGCACCGCCGGCTGGTTTTTCTTCTATGCGATCTTTGCTTTGAGGATCCGCCGCAACGACATTTTTAACAGCATTACCAGCGTCTTCTACTTTGTCTTCATGTTTGCCAGCTCGATGTTTTATCCGCTCGAACCACTCCCGGTCTGGCTTCGCCGAGCCGCGCTCCTGAATCCCATTACCTGGGAGATCGATTGGCTGCGCTATACCTCCATCGGGATCGGCAATTTCCATTTGGTTTTGCTCGAGGGCGCGGCATTCCTGATTTTCTCGCTGGCCTGTTTTGCCTATGCCGTTCGCTGCCTGCAGCAGCAGGAGTAGTTATCTCGGTCGGGTTTGACCCTTTTGCCAATCGGTGCTGTTGCGGGAGGGCAGCTCCCCCAAGCTGGGGACAGCCAGTTAAGGACTGATTGGGCACAGTACCATTCCTCAGGCCGTTCTATCTTCTAGACTTAGAGTGCGCTTCTCACGGAGGACTCGCATAGCTATGCCTCGCCGCGCTTTGGCTGCGATGTTGGTGTTTCTGCTGGTGGGCATTCCCCTGCCTGGCAGACCTGCAGGCTCTCCGAACCTCCTTCCGCTAGGCGTTGTCACGCAGGCTTCTGGCGCGCACTTCAATGCCGCCAAGCTTTCCGCAGGTGCCACCATTTACGACGGTGACGGCTTGTCCACGGAGGCCGAGGGGGCGCTGCAATTCCGTGGTTCGGCTGCGCAGTTGTATCTGCCTGGCTCCAGCGGCGTTACCTTCCATGGCCTTCCGATGGGAACCCAGGCCCGGCTTCAAATCGGTACTGTGGTCTTTTCGACGGCCAAGGCCGCCGCCATGGAAGTCCTTGCGGATGAAGCTTTTATTCGCCCACTTGCCGATGCTCCCACGGTTGCCCAAGTCACCGTTGTCGGCCCGAAAGAACTGCAGATCAGGGTGCGGCGCGGCGCCTTGCAATTTGCTTATGCGGGCGAAACCGAGAAAATAGCCGAAGGCGCGTCCTATCGAATCGTTCTGGATCCTGTGGCAGCTGCGCCGTCGCCTTTCCCTCAAAGGGGCCCAGTGAAGGCCGGACGTGAAAACAAAAAGTTCAAAATTATCATAATCGTGTCCATCGCGTGGGCCACGGAATGGGCCCTGCATGAAGTCTTCGAGAGTCCCGACCGCCCGTAATTGCGAAGTCTCTCTAAGCCTGAATTCTGAAGTTGGAAAACGCGAAGGCTATAAACCTATGAAAAATCCAACTTCGGCGAAATTGGATTTCCACAATCAAAGTTGATGATTGCATGAGACTTGGCCCTGCCCTTAAGAACCTCAATTTCGGAGTTTAGGTTCAATCGGAATCTTGGTTGTGAATCTAACTCCGGCTTGTGAACTCGACCAGACTCGCCAGTTTCTCGCTTGCTGCCCCTGATGAGATGACG
>QHZC01000013.1:3146-5288 GCA_003224515.1 Acidobacteriota bacterium | reverse complement strand
GTTCATCTGTCTCCAGAACTAAGGGCATCGGCGATTGGGGAACCAAAAAATTTCCCCTCTTTTGGATAGTTGTCTTATCTGGTATGGCCTCACTTCTGATCATGGTTGCAGTTCTGCAATACCGTTGGACCAAGCAGCTGAGTGTGGCCACCGAAGCTCGCATCGGAAGCACTCTACAGCCGTTAATGATGAGGTGGCATCTTGATTTTTACGGTGAGTTGTCAGCGATCTGCGTTGCGTTGCAAGTCGGTCCCGATTCGGGCGCCCGCGACAATTGGAATGACTATCTTCGACGCTACGTGGACTTGAGCCACGCTCCGATGAATCACGAGTCGGTTGAGAACATCTATGCGAATCCAGACTTGATAGGGAACGTTTACATCTGGGATACGAGCTACAGGGGAAGAGCTCGGTTGCTGCGTCTCAATGCCGATACGGCGAAAATTGAGATTTCCAGCGTACCTGAAGATTTACAACCTCTACTTGCTCGTCTGCAAGCAAAATCGTCAAGTCTTTCCACCGGTTTGCGGGCTTGGGAATTCCCCGACTCATCAGCCGAAAAACGCTCCAGAGGCAACGATCGGCGCGCATCCTCAGCTTCACAACGAGCCGATAAATCGTCTGGATGGCAGTTCGATAAGAACATTCCGGCGATCGTTCACCCAATTCTGGACAATGATGGCCGTTCGCTGCGGCCCGACACACGGTCTTCAAAGGGCCAAAATCAGGTCGATTGGGTCGTAATTATCCTTAATCTTGACCATATTCAGCGAAGAATCCTCCCCGACCTTACGAGACGATACTTCAGCGGTCCAGAAGGACTCGAATACAAACTGGCGGTTATCGCTACAGGGGGAACACCTCGGCTGATCTTCTCTTCTGACCCTGAATTCCCAAGTAACAATCACACTGCCTTCGATTCTAGAATGAACATCTTTGGCCCCCCACCGGAGAGCGTAGGGGGCCACTTTTGGCAGATTATTAGGCACAACGAATCCTCACGACATGAGGAATGGAGCAACTTTTCAGCGCCGGTTTGGTTTCCTGTAATCCAATACACCTCTCACGACGAGCCGTGGATGCTACTCCTACAGCACCGCGCGGGGCCCCTCGAAGCGATTGCGGCGAGCATCTGGCGCAGGAACTTAATAACCGGCAGCATTGTGCTCCTGTTGCTCACAGTTGACATGGGTTTGATCATCTTCGATAGTCGGCGAGCGCAAAAGTTGGCGAAGCTGCAGTTGGACTTCGTTGCATCGGTTTCGCATGAACTACTCACGCCGCTGACTGCTATTTATTGTACCGGTCAGAATGTCAAGGACGGCCTGGTACAGACAAGAACCGATTCGATCGCACACGGGTCGATCATCACCACCCAGGCCCGCCAACTCATAGATTTGGTAAAGCAAGTTCTGCTATTCGCTTCGACAGAAAACGGAACGAATCGCTATGCCTTGCGCCCGCTCGAAGTTTTGGGAATACTTCAATGTGTTCGCAAGAACGTAGCAGTGCTAGTTGAAGGAGCTGGCTTCCATGTTGAGCAGGAGGTACAGGCAGGAATGCCTTACGTCATGGGCGATCTGTCCGCGCTTTCTCAGTGCCTGCAGAATCTAATCTTAAACGCGGTTAAGTATGGTGGTAAGAATCGCTGGATCGGTATTTCCGCCTTGGTTCATGAGGCGGAAAACCATCACAAAGAAGTCCGCATCAGCGTACAGGATCATGGTTCTGGTATCAGCAGTTCGGAGTTGCCACATATTTTCGAACCGTTTTACCGTAGTCCAAAGGTCGTGGATGCGCAGATTCGCGGAACTGGTTTAGGACTAGCCGTAGCAAAGCGCATTGCAGAAGCAATGGGAGGAAGACTGTCTGTAACGAGTGAAGTGAATGTGGGGAGTACTTTTACGCTGCACTTACCGGTGCCGCGGAAGTCGGAGGGCGAAATGGCATTGTTTGTTCCGGAATCGATTTAGGCGTGCAGAAATGAATGAGAGTATTCTGTTGGTGGAAGACGAACAGGCATTAAGGACTGCACTTGAAGTCCGCCTTCGCGCTGAAGGCTACGTTGTTGATACCGCCGAGGATGGCGAGGAGGGACTGCGGAAGGCAACTAATCTATCCTTCGACTTGATTATCCTCGAT
>QHZC01000013.1:0-3140 GCA_003224515.1 Acidobacteriota bacterium | reverse complement strand
ATCGTTGACAAGGTGGTGGGACTCAACCTAGGTGCTGACGACTACATGACGAAACCATTCGAGGCCGCGGAACTCATTGCTCGTATCCAGGCCCTATTACGACGCGTGCCAATCCGTACCGGACAAGGCGTTCACGAATTCGGTTCGATCCGCGTAGACGTCCGGCGAGCAGAAGTTACTCGAGACGGAAAGTCTGTTTATCTCACTGCTCGCGAGTTCCAGCTTCTTTGCTACTTGATGGAACGTACGGGAAGTACTGTCCCCAGGACTGAACTGTTGCGGTCGCTCTGGGGCTATGAAGCCGGTGCGTTCACTCGTACAGTCGATGCGCACGTGGCCGGTCTGCGCCAAAAGTTGGAGGACAATCCGGGACGGCCCGAGCTTATTGTTACGATCCCTGGAGTCGGCTATAAGTTTATGGGATTAAGTCAGAAATAACCTAGCCCAGCCTCCCTATTCTCCGTTGGTCCGTTAAGTTCAGCACACACGCCACTCCCCGAACAGGAGCCATGGTCAGGCGCTCACGGTCGAATCTGTCAGATGTAAAGTTATTCGCGGTGTTGTAAAGCTGCTTTACACATCATCTCTAAAACTACCACAATGCAACCGCATAGAATTACTTGTAAATTACATTCATCTCGCTGGACACATGTAAGTTCGTTGTGAAATACCGTTCTCTCGCTGCTTACTTTGCTCTGTAGCAAAACACCGATTTAGCAAAGCCCCTAATCTCGTGCCCAGTACACGCCGGCGGTTCCGGTAAGCAGTAATTGAATTCACCATGAAAGGCTTGATGATTGCTTGTGTTCTCGAAACCAATGTGCAAGAAGGAAACGAATCGCACAAGATGACCATCGAGAGATGAGCGAAGGTCCGCGCGAAATATTTCAGCCAGTGCTTGGAGACCTGTTATGACCGAGACGACGCAGCAAAGTCCGTTGTTGGAAATGTCCGAACTATTTGCGGATCTACCTGGTTCTGACTGTAAAGTTATCGTGTCCATGGCTCGAACTAGAGACTACCTGTCCCGCCAGGTGATGTTTTTGCTGGGCGGTCGAATAAAGGAAACACTCTTGCTAACAGGTGGTCGTGCGAAGATAACCCAAGTGGGTGAGAGTGGCACCGAAGTCATTCTTCGACTGACCGCTCCTGGCGAAGTGATTGGCGAGCTTGGTGTGGTGCCGGGCTGCACGCACTCGTCGACAGCAGTAGCGCTCCAGGAATGCAAGGTACTTGTCTGGGGTGCAGAGGCCTTCCAGGGGGCTTTAGACCGCTTTCCTATCCTTCAGCGCAATGCAAAGCGTATCCTTCAGCGGCGCCTAGATGCGCTGGAAAACTGTTTTTGCCAGGTATCCACGCAAATGGCGTCCCCACGTCTGGCTCATGCCTTGCTTCGTTTAATTGATCAAGTCGGTCACAAAGTGAACAGCCATGTCGAGATCAACGTTTCGCAGGAGGCGCTCGCGCAGATGACCGCGATGACTTCGTTTACCGTGAGCCGGCTGCTCACCACCTGGGAAAATCAGGGACTGTTGAGAGTTCGAAGGCAAGCTATTGAAATTCCCGATTTTCTGCCGCTCATGGGACTATCTAAAGGGTAGATAATCATCTGGCTCTGTACAGCGCTGGTCGGTACGGAGGCTATTGTTCCTGAACGCGTAGCTGTCGAGTGCGGTCTCCAAACGAGCCGCGGAATTGCAATCGCCAGTTCGAGTCTAGCTTTTGTTTTACTTCCCCTCTCCCCACCTGCACGTATTCCTTCAAAGCAAGTAAGCGGATGGGCTGGATCTCTACGTAAGAAGGCGACCATGAAGCCCAAACAGAGCATTGCAAGAGAATGGCGTTACACCGTAGCCGATATGAATCGCAAATTTCCGACCGGTAATGCGAGCCTCGAATACATCAGAAGATAAAACGCCAGTCGCGAATTGGATCGAAGGTCTGTTGGTGAACGCAAGACGCCGCGAGGCGGCAATGGGTCAGTCTGAAATTTAGAGCCGTACTAGGGACCAGGGGCGATGCCCCCAATGCTTGGATTGCAAGCCACTGCAAAAAGCTATGAACCATGATTAGCCTGTCTGGTTTCACGAATGCCCCTGATCTCTGATTAAGCTCACCTTTGCTACTTGATGGGACGAGGGAAGTACTGTCCTTAGAACTGAACTGTTGTGGTCGCTCTGGGGCTATGAAGCCGGTGCGTTCACTCGTACGGTCGATGCGCACGCCGGAGCAGGGGCCATGGTCAGGCGCTCACGGTCGAATCTCTAAGATGTAAAGTTATTCGCCGTGTTGTAAACCCGCTTTACACATCATCTCTAAAACTACCACAATGCAGCCGCATAGAATTACTTGTAAATTACAGTCATCCCGCTGGATATATGTAAGTTCGTTGTGAAATACCGTTCTCTCGCTGCTTACTTTGCTCTGTAGCAACACACCGATTTAGCAAAGCCCCTAATCTCGTGCCCAGTACACGCCGGTGGTTCCTGGCGGTAAGCAGTAAAGGCTGCATTCGACGACAAACTCAGAGTTTTGCAGGCTGGCAGTTCAGGTAAGGAGGCGGCATGGTCGTAGGAAAAATGTTTTACCGGTTTTGGTTGCCCACGCTTCTTTTGTGTTTCGCAACTCTCCCCGCAAGTGCACAGTCGTTTCGGGTGCAGTGCCCAGCCAGCACCATTACTCACCCGGTGGCGGCCAACAATAATTCGGAACCTGCCTACGCCGGTCCGACTTATACGGGCACAGCTGGATTTCCGGCGGCACCTGCCCGTGTGAACGGCGCAATAAAATGCCAACAGATCTCAGGCGGAGACGGTTTCTCGACGATGGGTGATGGCACCCAGACGTACATGTTCTCGTTCGGACCGCTGTCTGGGCTCGCGGACATCGCTAACGGCCTGCCCGGCACAGAGTTCCCGCGCGTCTTCAATAGCGTGTATTCGGGAAGCACGCCGCTGCAGCCTGGTGATCCTGCCACGACGGGCAGCGGGTTTTCCTACAACGGCGCCGTGGGGCTGGTTCCCGACCTAGATAACGGAGGCGTCATTGATGGGCACGTGGATCCCCGCCCGATCGAGGATGTCGGAGTGATGAACGGCAATATCCCGGCGCCGCTGATGGCGATTGATGAGGATGACGAA
>QHZC01000012.1:4554-7117 GCA_003224515.1 Acidobacteriota bacterium | reverse complement strand
CCAACTATGGACCTCCCGCCGTCGCCTGTCGAAACATTTCTGGCGCGTTTTACAAGATGTATCGCGCATCGTCATCGGTGCCGCGCTCAGGTACTTCGCTGGATAAATCCCGAAGATTTCTCGGGGGGGGAAACACTTCCTATTCTCCTTTGTCATGTACGGGACGGCGGCGCTATAGCCAACGGTGTGTGGATCACCGAAAATGACATAAGCCAAGCCAGTGACGCTGGTCAATGTTCGACAGGACGCGCGTCGCTCTTGCAATGCGCACTTCAGAGCCTACCGACCCAGCCATGGACTATCCCAGAATGGATTGATCAAGCGACCACCTGGATTGTGGCGCAACTGCCGAGATGCGCTACTGCCAACAACGTCTCCATCACACAAGTCAGGGTTTCCCCCTCTAGTTCAGTGCTCAGAGTTCGTGCAGCAAGTAAATATTACTATTTCAAGGCAGTACGACATGCCTACGGATATGAGCCTGGACTGATCACATGGTTGGCTAAGGTCGCGCCTTCATCGGTAGCTCCAGTAGTCGCAGCTGATCGGGCCCGGAGTTGGTACCTCTCCGAGAGGGTGCCCGGACAAAACTTTAGTGGTATTGTTGCGGTAGACGCGTGGAAGTGTGCAATGAAGCAACTAGCGTGCCTGCAAAAAGGAGCATCGGAATTCCATACAGAGCTCGCGCAACTTGGTGTTCCGGACTTTCGCACCAGCGTATTAGAACAAAGGGCAACCTAACTCCTTCGCCAAGCAATAGAAGTGCTATGTGAGTCACATCGGTGCGCTATTAGAAAAAGAATAGGGGCAATCCTGCTGCGGGTTTCAACCCTGGCCAAACGGCTGGCAAGCTATGGCATTACGGATAGCATCGTTCACTCCGACCTCAACGAATCCAATATACTGGGTAGCGACTCGCATGCTGTATTTATCGATTGGACCTATGCTACTCGTGGCCACCCATTCCTGGCTTTGTTATACACCTTGTATCCGACAAAGAGTCCGTCCCACAAGTTACATCGATACTATACCGCACTCCTTGACTCCTATTTACGTGCTTGGGAGCCTGATTACCCTCGACAAGCCTTACGGGAATGCTGTGAGGTGGCAGGAGAGCTGGCCTATTATTATGGGCGCCTGATCAACGTCTGGATCTCGCTCGAGAGACGATCCGAAATGCCTGGCGAGGTTGGTGAGCTGCAAAGGCTCATTGAACACATGAGCCGGCGGGCACAGGAGGCATCTTGAGATATCCATCAAGCCAGGAAATATACCGCGTCATAAAATCGCGCTGCCATTCTTGCGGCCAATCTTGGGGCATGTGCGTGCTGTCCGGATACTCAACATATACAGCGGTCTTTCCGAGCCGCCTTAGAGCGGAAAACATTTGCCTTGAATTCTCCTTCGGAATACCGTCATTGCTGCCGTGGAATAACAAGACGGGTGTAGCAATCCTGTCTGCAGAAAACACAGGTGAATTTTCAATGTAGGCATTTCGATATTGCCAGGGGGAACCTGGCATGTGCCCCTGCGAATGCTCAGCCCAACCTACCCAAGGCGACTGCCCATTGTCGTCAACGATGTTGTACTGGTCGAATAAATTGGTGATTGATGCTATTGCGACGGCTGCCCGGAACCGCGCCGAGTCTGTTAACAGCGACAAGGCGCTGTAACCGCCATAGCTTTCTCCCATGATTCCAATTCGGTCGGGATGGGCAACACCGAGATTGACAACTGCCTCGATGGCAGGCATCACCGATTTTAGCAGTGACGAGCGAGGGTTCGGCCCGTCTATTGGTACATCTGGGAACAATACGGCGTAACCTCGCGTTGCCAAGATCTGTTTGTTCAACACACCGTCGTCATGATCGATGGCGAAGCTATTAGCGCTGCGCGAAGGACGACTCCCGCCGTAAACGCTTACAACGAGCGGATACGAACAACCTTGCGCGTAACCAGCAGGGAGAAGCAATGCGCCGTAGAGTTCCTGGCCGTCAATACTACGCCAGGAGATGCGACGGGCCCGACCAAACGTGTATTTATCAAGGGAAGGATTACTAGTTGTCAACTTCCTGGGGTTAGAGTAATTCTCGGTTGCAATCCAAAGATCCGACGGGCTGTCGGACGAATTGCGGAGGTAAACAAATTTCGAACCGTCAGCTGAGAAGTCCATTTGTAGTTCTGGATATGGTGGAAGCGAAATGTCTTCTGCAGAAAGCACGATATCAGGATCTCCATGCAACAGCTGATGAACTTCAAGTCGCGATGTTGTCTCGTCGCGCTCAAAGACAAGGATACTAGACAGATCTCGAGACCAGATCTGGCGCTTGACGTGTGAGCACAGAAAATCCACAAATACTCGGTCCGGCTGAGGCCGCAGTATGACTCCTGCGCCTGTTTCCGGGCGGTATACGTAAACGCCCTGTTCGTCCAAAACCATCAGTTCTTTACCGTCGCTAGTCCACAGAGGACTACGAAAGGGGCCGGTGTTCGTTGGCCTTACGCTTTTGCTCAGCTGCAGTATGGCCTGGGGATGATCTGGATCTAGCAGGAAGCAGTCGAC
>QHZC01000012.1:0-4509 GCA_003224515.1 Acidobacteriota bacterium | reverse complement strand
GTGGACCAGCGGTATGTCAGCCAGCACCTTGCGCAGACTGCGGTCGCGAAGATCCGCGAGCCATATAGTGAATATTCTATAGTCGGCGTCGTCCTCTAATGTTCCGCTGAGTTCCGTAAATATGACCTTTTCAGCAGTTGGAGACGCCCACCATCCGACGATTCGTTTAGTGTCGGTCAGGTTCGTGACCTTACCATCCGCTATGTCCAC
Organism: Acidobacteriota bacterium; assembly: GCA_003224515.1. Taxonomy (GTDB): domain Bacteria; phylum Acidobacteriota; class Terriglobia; order Acidiferrales; family UBA7541; genus Acidiferrum. The sequence goes on along the minus strand of QHZC01000012.1, from coordinate 4,299 downwards.
CTTGGCGAGAATACCGCGAAACACATCGAAGTACTGGGTAGTAACCAAGCCAACCTTCGCTGCCCATTGCGGCCAAACATGGAGCGGCTCTCCGGCATAAAATACCCGTGGGTTCTCTCGCGTCGGCTCCGACGGTTTTGTGAGTTCAGAGCTAGGATCGAGGATTTTCACGATTATGGAGCGTCCATCAGCGGTCCACGCCGGGGCTTCGGTGAGGGAAGCAGCATGCGTTTGAACCTTGCCAAATGCGTACGCTCGGCGCGTCGATGCGTCCCATATCCATACTTGGGCGTAGCCTGAGGCATCAGAGTAATATGCCAACGAAGCTCCTGACGGTGACCATGCGGGAGACCAACTGCTGCCAGCAGGATCGCCCACCAGTATCTGCTCACGCGTGACGCAGTTAACTCCCCACAGCTGTGCGCCGCTCGCTCGCCAAATGACACCCCGCCGTGTAAAGGGCGTGAGCCCATCGACATGGTCACCGGCGCCCCACCGACCATCAGGCGAGATCGCGATTGGGGCCTGAAGCGGAAACGTGCGCATCGATACTACATCGTCAACTGACAGTGGGAGAGGTGTCTTTCCACTTGCTGACAGACAACATGCGCCTACGATTACGCATATGACCTTGAGAGCTCTGTTGCGCATTACTCTAGAGCTCCAGTTTGAGTGAGAGTTGGAGAGAACGGGGCCCTCCGACTTGGTAAAGCGGGCTAAATCCAGATCCGAAGCTGCCTGTGGTTGTCCCAGTCCCGAACATGGATTGCGACGTTCCAAAAGAGCTTGAAGGGATCAAGTGACTTGTGAAGCGGCCCAGGCTGCCAGAAGGCGACGCAAAGTTCGGATGATTCCATACGTTGAACGCTTCAGCGATCAATTCAATACCGCACCTCTCCGTTACGCGGAAGCGACGGCGGACACTAAAGTCTTGCTGGACTACCGAGAAACCCCGGAAGGCATTTCTTCCAAGGTCCCCTTGACGGAGGTCGCTCGGTACGACTACAGCTCCCGGGTTAAGTTCTCTTCCAATGTGCCGAACCCTGCGTTGCGGCGCACCGTTACGTCTACAGGTGAAGCCGTTCGCGCAAGAAACAGCGTCGACACACTCCAACCCGACAAGAAGCTTCTTGCCAATCCTCTACTCGCTAAGAGCGGAACGTCATAATTAAGCGCAAGGGAACCGGTGTGCCGTATGTCGAAGTCTGACGGTCCGTAGTCGATTGATGGGCTCACCTGGGCGGATGGAACGCTATTGTTGGTATTCGTCGAACCGTTATCGAGGGAATGGGCCCAACTGTAGGAAGCAAGAATTTGCAATCCGTGGCTCTGCCGTCGCATGAACTGAGCTTGAAATGCGTCGTAGTTCGACTCAGCCAGGTTATTGATAAACAATAGGCCTCCTGAGAATACTGCAGGCACCACTGACCCACGGATGCTGTCCAGTCGCAACAACCGCCGGCCAGCTGCGCCCACATAGCCTAGCGTCAGTGATTGATTAGTTCTGAGCGATTGATCAACTGATAGATTCCACTCATACGTATATGGCAACTTCAGAGTGTACGGAAAAGCGACGACCTGTGTGATGTAAGGGCCGCTGGGTTGGAAGACCGGAGGCGTTGCGTCGGATGACGAAAATGGAAACGTCGAGGAAGGGAAACTAACTGCAGTGAAGGGCGAGTACGAGAACGCATAACCAACGGGGCCATTCCCCAAATCGTAGAAAATGCCAAATCCCGACTTTAGCGTCGTCTGCCATTGTTCGGAGTTATCGATTGCATAGGACAAGCCCAGACGGGGAGCGAAATTGCTGGCCGGCGCGTGGTAAAACGGGGCATTTGAAGGAGCAATTGAAGCTTTGGACAGAGCACCCAAATTCGCTGCGACGGCCGGCGCAAGCCCGTTCTGTCCTTCACCGCTGGGGGTAGGATTAAATTCCCACCTCAAACCATATGTAAGAAGCAGTCGCGCTCTGACCCGCCAAGTGTCCTGGCCGAACACAGAATAGTTGTCATAAGTCGAGCGAACGGGCCCAGCGAAAGCGAGTACCTCCCCAAAACCAGACGATAAGTCACCGGCTTGTGCCGACGGAATATCTGGAAAGTCTGGGCTCTGATAGTAGGTGTTGTTGGTAGTCGTCGGCGTGAGGCGCCGAAAATCCACGCCTACTTTGAGTGAATGCGCTCCCTGCTGCACGGAAATGCTGTCAATGATGTTAAGTTGACGTTGACGGTTCCGAGCTTGTAGACCAGAGGAGAACACCGTGGATACCCCACTATCGATATAAAGTTGAAACTCGCTGGTTGACAGTGGTTGTGTGCTTGGAATCACGGATGAGAGGGGGACTGGCTGTGCCCCCCCAAAAGCATCAGGCACGTATTTAGCAGATGACGAAGCCCACGATAAGTTGAAGCGGAACTCGTTAGCCAGTGAAATACTACGCAGATAGTTAGCTCCAAGCGTCAGCGTCTGAAGGCCGAAATCAACAAGCTGCACGGTTGACAGTCCATTGCCGCCACCGCCGCGGACTCCGAAATTAGAGGGAGCATTGTTGTACCTTCCAAACAGCATCAGGTTGGTTGCGACCTTCTGGTCAATTCGAACGCTTGTGGCATCGAGTCGCGAAGGGTTGGAGTAGGCATAGTTCGCGGGTGCGAGCCCGTTACCTTCATCACTTCCAGTAGGGGCAGGAAATGCGTTCAAGAATGGTTGCATTGCCGGTATTGCAGATTGCCGCGCAGCTAGCGTAGGGACGTCGGTTAGCGTGGTTGTGGGCTGGCGGAGACGGAGCCCTTCATATGAGAAGAAGAAGAAGGTTGCGTCCCGTATGATGGGACCACCGATCACACCGCCAAAGTCATTTTGGCGCAGCTGAGCTCGCGGCAGACCATTTCTCTTAGCGAACCAATCGTTCGCGTCGAACATGTCGTTGCGCACATAGTCGAAGGCGGTTCCGTGCAACTGATTGGTACCGGAGCGGGTGACAATGGAAACTTGCGCCCCGGGAGAGCGGCCAAATTCGGGTGCGTATGTGGATGTCTGAATGCGGAATTCCTGAAGTGCATTAACGGAAACTAGACTGTTCGTTCCTCCTGAAGCGGTTAACGCTGGAAGCGCCCCAGCCATGCTTTGGCCCGGCGAAGTAGCCGCTGCGATTCCTACGTTTGCACTCGCCCCGTCTACCTGAACATAATTGGCTGCCGTGCGCTGGCCGTTCACGCTAAATTGTCCTTGCTCCGCATAGCTTGTATTAGCTACGACTGTACCGGGGGTCAACTGGAAGAGCGTTTGAAATGATCGTCCGTTCAAGGGGATGTCTTGAACTAGTTTCTGCCCGACCGTAGTGCCCACAGCGCCCGAGAGATCCGGCGATGAACTCGCTTCCACGGTGAGCGATTCCGAGATTGACCCAACCTGAAGCCGGAAATTCTGCTCCAGATTAGCCTGCGTGTTGATCCCGAGCCCAGTAACATTCACAGTCTTGAAGCCTTGAGCATCCACCTGCATTAGGTATCGGCCCGGTCGCACATTCGGAAACGCGTAAAGGCCCGAAATGTTCGTGACAGTCGTGTTGGTAGTTCCGCGATCGATATCTACCAATTTCACTCTGGCGCCGGCGACACTCAATCCGGAAGGGTCTATGACTCGTCCAGAGACCGTTGCTGTCTCAAACTGGGCGGCTGCCTGTGTACTGAGAATTGAAAGGAGCAATACGATAAAACAGAAACAGACACGTCCGGAAAAGCGCAGTTCAGGCCTACGCATTCGTCAGTCCCCCCTCATGGACGTATGCAGACCAACCTCTTGTTCTTCCTCAAATCCTCTTATTCAATTTTCGGATAGGAACAACACGGTAAGGAGAAGATGACGATGGGTTAGGTTCGGAGTTGATCAGGTCCCTGCCTGGCAGCAGTCGGTCTCAAGGATGATTCGCCTTGTTCCCCAAGTACGCGAACAGGATCCTCTTCCCATTCGGCTCCTTGACGCTGTTCTTCGTAGCCTCGACAGTAACAAAAACGGAGTTGATTTGAGCTAGCACGCTAGGATCATCAAATGTTAGAACCCAACGTCCCTCATTAACGTCGTCGTCATGGAAAATTCCCAGATTTTTTACAGATTGATCGGTCCCCAGCTGCTCACCCCACACGTAAAACGAGATCTTTGTGTCCAGCTTACGCGGGTCGGCCAGATCGTATGCGTAAAAGATGAGTGACTTGCCCTCCGTGTAGAAGATGCGTCCAAAAGGTCGTTGGCTCTTGCCGTTACCATCTCTGTCGTAGACATCGATTATGTGAAGAT
>QHZC01000192.1:4984-6031 GCA_003224515.1 Acidobacteriota bacterium | reverse complement strand
GGTCGATGCCATCGTCAAAGCGCAGTCGCCGGAATTGGTTCAGCAGGCCCACGCGCTGCTCAATGCACCAATGATTTTTGGAGTGGAGATCGGGTTTAACCTCCCTGCCTTTTTGATCGCACTGGTCATCACCGCGATTCTGGTCATCGGCATTAAGGAGAGTGCGAGATTCAATGCAACTATCGTGACCATCAAGGTGGCCGTCGTCTTGTTCGTCATCGGTCTGGGAATTCATTACGTTGACTTTTCGAACTGGGGGCATGACTGGTCCACGTTCGCGCCGATGGGTTTCTCTGGAATCGGGGCTGGGGCGGCCTACATCTATTTCGCATATATCGGCTTTGACGCCGTTTCCACGACGGCTCAGGAAGCCAAGAATCCGCAACGCGATTTGCCCATCGGCATTATCGTATCGCTTTTGATTTGTACGATCCTGTACATCGCTGTGGCAGGCGTACTGACGGGGATGGTTCACTGGCAGGACGTCAACATCGAAGCACCCATCGCCCGAGCCTTCCTGGACCGCGGGCTTTCGACGGCGGCGCACGTCATCATGCTCGGTGCACTGGCGGGACTTACGAGCGTAATGCTGGTCATGCTGCTCGGGCAGACGCGCGTTTTGTACGCGATGGCGAATGATGGGTTGTTGCCAAAGAAGTTCTTTGCTGCGGTGCACCCAAAGTTCCGGACACCCTACAAGAACACCATGCTCGTCGGATTGCTCGCTGCCATCGTTGGTAGTGTGACGCCCATTGACGACATCGGAAAAATGGTGAACATCGGCACGTTGCTGGCCTTCGTAATTGTTTGCATCGCGGTCATGATTCTGCGCAGCACGAATCCCGGTCAGGCGCGGCCGTTCCGGACGCCCTGGGTTCCGGTCGTCCCGATTCTCGGCATCCTCTTCAACGGGTACATGATGTACAAACTAGGCTGGGTCAACTGGGCGCGCTTAATCGTCTGGCTGGTGATCGGCCTGGTGATTTATTTTACTTACAGCCGTTACCACAGCCGCGTCAGCAACTCGCCGCAGCAGTAAAACTTCCT
>QHZC01000192.1:0-4953 GCA_003224515.1 Acidobacteriota bacterium | reverse complement strand
TTCCGATTGTCAAACGCTAACTCTGCTTTCGTAAGGTCGATTCAGGTAAAGTATTGTTTCCCGTTGACGGTACCATGACATCCTTCCGCGCAAACCTCAAAGAAGCTTGGAGCCTCTTTACATGGCCCGATCTGGTTTCCGCGGCAGTGGCTGCCGGAGGATTGATGGCCGCCATCTTTGGGTTCCATGGCAGCTTTTTCAGCTTCCTGAAATATCTGGCGGTCCTTGCGGGCGTTTATCTTTTGTTCCGGCTGATCGGCTGGTGGAGAAACCGCCTGCTGTGGAGTCTGCGCAACCGCCTGATCGTTGCTTATCTGTTTTTTGCGGTCGTTCCGATTTTGTTGATCGTCACGATGGTTCTGATTGCGGGCCGCGTTCTCTATTCCCAGCTGGGGGCCTATCTTTTGCATGAAGATATTCAGCGGCGCGTGGAGATGATTGCGGATATCTCGGAGCACATCGCCGCCGCGCATCAAACTCTTCCTCCCGGTGCGACCATGGAGGAGTCGGAGAGAATCCTCGCGACACAATCACATGCGGTCCACGATCGCGAGCTTCCTGGACTGACCATTGGTTTTTCGGAAGACGCTTCTCTTCTTGGCAAAGTAGCTTCCAAAGGAAAGAGGTCCTTCGCGGGGCTCTTACAGCAGGGCGATGCGCTTTCTCTTGCGAGTTTGCGGACCATTCCTGACCTCAAGGGAGAACGTGTCGTCACCTTGCGGGTGCCGGTGACCGAGGAGTTCCTGGCTACTGTCGCGCCAGACCTCGGCGCTATCCAGTTAAATCTTATGGAACTCTACATGGGGGGCGTCCGGCAGGGCATCATCTATCCATCGGGAGAGGAACAATACGTAGTGGCCCGGCGCATCGTAGCGCACAATCGGGCGCTGCAAAGCAGCATGTTTTGGATCGATCCTCCGGTAAATGTCGTGTCCAGCTTCGACTCCGTCTTTGTGGGTAAGGATGGCCGCGTGGAGCTGCGTCGGCCAGTACTAGCGGTGTTCAATGCACGGCCATCGCGCTTGAACGCCAGAATCTTCACCACGCTTGGAGAGTTGCGCGACTCTTATCTGCTTCTTCTCATTCTTGTGGGAATTGTCTTCCTGCTCATTGAAGCAGCTGCGCTGGTAACGGGGTTTGTCCTCACGCGGCGGATTACCAGGGCTGTCGCCGATCTATATCGGGGCACTCAGTACGTGCAGGCCATGGACTTCTCTCATCGCGTGCAAATCGAGCGCCGCGACCAACTGGGCGAATTGGGCGAATCGTTTAATAGGATGACTGGTTCGATCAGTCAGCTCATCGAAGAAGAAAACAAGCGTCGCCGCCTCGAGAATGAGATTTCCATCGCCCGGGAAGTTCAAAACCAGCTTTTCCCAAGTACCCTGCCATCGGTGCCGGGAGTCGAGATTGAGGCCATTTGCAAAGCAGCGCGTTCCGTCAGCGGCGACTACTATGACTTCATTCAGCTCAGCCCAACGCATATTGCCATTGCCATTGCGGACATCTCGGGAAAGGGAATTTCGGCGGCCCTGCTGATGGCAAGCCTGCAAGCGGCGCTGCGCAGCCAGATGCTTTCGGAAGGCAGCGAACGCTTGAACATGGCCGAGCTGGTATCACGGCTAAACAAGCATCTGGTGCGCAACACCGGCGACGACCGGTTCGCGACCTTTTTCATCGCGATGTACGACAGCGCCACGCGGACGCTGCGTTATACCAATGCGGGCCACTTACCGGCTTTTCTGATCTGCAAGGGCACTTCGCAACAATTGGATAAAGGTGGCATGGTGCTCGGCGTCATGGAAGATTACGTCTATGAAGAAGGATCGCTAACGGTCCAGCCCGACGCGCTGCTGATCGGATATAGTGACGGCCTGATCGAGCCGGAGAACGTCTATGGCGAAGAATTTGGGATTCGCCGGTTGCAGGAAGCCGCCGTCCGCTTGCGGGGCGCTGCCCCACTTATGGTCGCGGAGTCACTGATGGCTGCGGCGGAGGAGTGGGCCGGTACTCCCGAACAGGCCGATGACATGACCGTGATCGTTGCGCGGCTTCGGTAGTACCTCCGTTGCGGCTGGGTAGTGCTGGTAACGGGTGGAAGCAGGGGGATTGGCCGCGGGCTTGCTTTACGGCTGGCGCAGGATGGAGCGCGGATGGCCATTGCTTATCGCTCCAACAAAGTTGCCGCACAGCAGACACTGCGTCAGTTGCAGGCAACTGGGGTGGATTGCGTGGCAGTCGAGACGGACATCACCGAAGCGGGGCGGTGCGATCAGTTGATCAAGACGGTCGCGGACCGCTTCGGACGGCTCGATGTCATCGTCAACAATGTGGGAGATTTTCGCTGGGGAACGCTGGCGGAATCGTCGCTGCAGGACTGGCAAGGCATCTTCACTTCGAATCTGCTCACGGTTTTGTACATGTGCCGCGCCGCACTGCCGCATATGCGGAAGGCGCGCTGGGGCCGAATCATCAATATGGGGGCCGTTGGCGCGGAGCGGGCATTCGGGCAGGCGAAAATATCGGCCTATGCCGCAGCCAAGGCCGCGGTCGTGGCGCTGTCCCGTTCTTTGGCGCTCGAGGAAGCCAAGAACGGTATCACCGTTAACGTCGTGAATCCTTCCAGCATTGATGAGAATGAGCTTACGCTGGAAGAGGCCCGCAAGATTCACGACGCGCGTTTTCCGATCGGGCGCCCGCCGACGGTCGAGGATGTTGCCGCAACGGTAGCTTTTTTCGCCTCCGAAGAAGCCGAGTATGTTACAGGGCAAGTCGTCAACGTCAGTGGCGGCTGGATGCTTTGATTGTGCCGTGAACCCTCCATGAAAGCCCTCACTGCTGCCGAAATGCGCGAGGTGGACCGCCTCACCACTGAGCGTTACGGTATTCCCAGCCTGCAGTTGATGGAGGCTGCTGGCAAAAACGTTGCGAATGCGGCACTGCGCGAGTTTTCTCCCGGATTGCCACAACGGGTCACTGTTCTCTGCGGCAAGGGGAATAATGGCGGTGACGGCTTAGTCGCCGCCAGACACTTGAGAGCCGCGGGGGTTGGCCTGCGCGTGTGCCTATTTGGCGATCCGCGGGAGATGCGGGGCGATGCGGCCACGAGCCTCGCCCGTTATCTCGAAGGGGGAAATACAATCCTCGCCATCGAAGATGAAGCTGTTTGGGAGAGCGTTTGGCCTTCGGTTGCTGAATCGGAACTCATCGTTGACGCGCTCTTGGGCACGGGCCTGCGCGGCGCGGCTACGGGATTGATTGCGCAAGCCATCGAAGACATCAATCGCTTATCAGCTTATGCGACTGCGGCAAGGCCAGCACTGATCCTCGCAGTGGATACTCCTTCCGGGTTACCTTCAGACGGGCAGCATGCCGAAGGTCCAGTTCTCCGTGCACACCGCACTGTCACCTTCACCGCTCCTAAAGTCAGCCAGCTCCTTTCTCGGGATGCCGATGCGGTCGGCGCCTTGGAAGTCTGCGCCATCGGCTCGCCTTTCGCTCTGATAGAAGAAATTGGGCAGGGAAAGCTTCGCTGGGCTGGGCCGGATGAATTTGCTCAGTTGCCGCTGGTTCGCTCCGTCAAATCCCACAAGGGCACTTTCGGACATGTCCTCCTCATCGCAGGTTCGCTCGGGAAGAGCGGCGCCGCTATTCTTTCGGGCCGGGGCGCGTTGCGGACTGGCGCAGGTCTAGTCACCATAGCTACACCCGACATTGTCTTGCCCCACATTGCGACGGGCCAGCCGGAATACATGTCTGAGAGTCTGGAGTCGACTGACGAAGGCACCATTGCCTTCAGCAGCCTTGAAGGAAATAGCTTCGAAGAAATCTTGAATGGCAAGACCGTTCTTGGCATCGGTCCGGGTCTAGGCACTCACCCCGAAACGCAGAAATTCATTCGCACCATCGTTCGTGAGACACTCCTGCCCACGATTTTGGATGCGGATGGTTTGAACGCCTTTGCCGGAAGCGGCGACCTCTTTCGCGACCGCCAATCGAGTTTCCTCGCTCTTACGCCGCATCCCGGTGAAATGGGTCGGCTGCTCGGAATCGCAACCCAAACCATTCAGGCAGACCGCCTTCTAATGGCGCTCGATGCGGCACGACGCTGGAACGCGCACTTTGTCCTCAAGGGCTTCCATTCCATCGTGGCTTCGCCGGACGGACAAGTCTTCGTCAGCACGACTGGCAACGCTGGGCTTACTGGGATCCTCGCGGCACTCATTGCGCAATTTGGCGCGGACGACGGAGCGCGAGTGCTGAGCTTCGGCGTCTACCTTCACGGCCTGGCTGCGGAGTTGGCATCTCGCGGAACGGATCTGTCCGGCCTCCTGGCCGGCGAAGTTGCCGACGCTGTGCCCCACGCTCGGCTGAAACTCCTGGAGGAGTTACGGTCGAGTGTCTGAGGAAATGATCACCCATTCCGCTGAGGAAACCGTGCGCTGGGGCAGGGAATTCTCGAAGCGCCTCAAGGCTCCAGTGTTGGTGCTTCTCACCGGCGATCTGGGGACGGGAAAGACGACGTTAACCAAAGGCATCGTATCCGGACTCGGAGCGGCTAACGAAAATGACGTCACCAGCCCAACCTTCACCCTCGTTCACGTTTATGGCCGGCTTGCCAAGGTCTACCACGCCGATTTATACCGGATTGAGAGTTTCCACGATTTTGAGACTTTGGGAATGGAGGATATGTTCACAACTCCCTCCGTAGCAATTCTGGAGTGGTCTGAACGCTTTCCCTTACAGTCTCCCTGGCCGCAGATCCGAGTACGTCTTGAACACCTGGGGGGTGACGCCCGGCGCATCACTGTCCTGTAGGCCCTCGGAAATCTAGGGCCCACGAGGCTGCCCTTACTCTCTGGTGACGGACCCATCTGGATTCCTTGCCCGGCTCCCCTTCGGCTGCTAACGTCAAATTAGCCGTGTTTGGCTGAGTAGATGCCCAACGAACTT
>QHZC01000200.1:2967-4793 GCA_003224515.1 Acidobacteriota bacterium | reverse complement strand
GAAGAAATACCTGAAGACGGACTAGCCCGGGACTGCCCGTCGCGCTATTCTCTAAAAAAGCTCCTTTACCGCGGCCGGAAAATCAAGTACGCCGCTATCACACCGCGCAGTACCAGCAAGCCGCCGCCGGCCGCCAGCATCGGACCGACCCAGGGGAACGGCCCGCGTGAAATCACGAGCATGAGGACGCCCAAAAGCACGAGCGACAACCCGCGCGTCCAGTTCTCCCAGCGCAACCACCACTGGCCCGGCTGGTACAGCGCGCGCAGGCCCCACACGATCAGCGCCGCGCTGAGGATCAGCCAGGCAGCACTGTGCCGATCCACATAAATCCGCCGCGCCAATCCCAGCCAGATCACCAGAAAGCCGAGCAAGACGAAGATCAATTCGACCATGAGCCGGAAGAGTCGCTCAGGCGTGAGCATTGCAATAACGTCCGACTAAGCGACGCGCTCGATGCGAAGCTTGGTGATGGACACAGGTGTTTGAGGGCGGTCGTTGGAATCGCGCGGCACCTTCGAAATCTTATCAGCCACGTCCTGCCCTTCGACGATTTCGCCAAAGATGGTGTGCCGGTTGTCCAGCCATGGTGTTGCTGCCACGGTGAGAAAGAACTGGCTCCCGTTGGTTCCCGGCCCGGAGTTGGCCATAGAGAGCTTTCCGGCCTTGGAATGCTTCAGCGAGGGATGAAACTCGTCAGCAAACTTGTAGCCCGGGCCACCCATTCCGCTGCCCTGCGGGCACCCTCCCTGAATCATGAATTGCGGAATCACGCGATGGAAGATCAATCCGTCGTAAAAAGGTCTCTTTTCCCTCTGGCCGGTCTTTTCGTTCGTAAATTCTTTGGTGCCTTCGGCAAGCTCGACGAAATTCGCAACCGTCTTGGGCGCTTCGTTTTCGAACAAGCGCGCCACAATATTTCCCTGTGAAGTTTCAAAAATAGCGTAGGTTCCTGCCGGTCGGCTCATGCGATCTCCTTCCTGTACCGCGCATCATCGTACACGAGCCCGACTGTGACGCGCCACTTCACAACGGCCGGGGACCTTTCTCCCCGCCGGAAGGTGTGACAAGGTCGGGCACAAGACCGAGGATTCCCTTGGTCTTCTCTTCTACCAGCCCTTTTGCTTGCGGAGCTCCGTGATATGCGCGGTGTGATGCTTCCCGTGCCACTCGTAAAGGAACAGCAGCCAATCCACGGTGCGCTCGCCATGTTCGGGGTGGACGAGAACCCTCGTGAAATGTTCTGGCCTCAAAGAGCGCCACAGCCGGTCCCAGCGGGCGTGTACCGAATCCAGCAGCGTCTCGGAAACTTCGATGGGCATCGATTTTGAGTCGGCCAGTTCGGCCCAGGCCGCTTCGTTGTAGGGCTTAATTGTCGGCTTTTCCTCGGTGAGCGCCAGCTTCAAACGGATGTACGCATTGAGGTGGCTGTCCGGGACGTGGTGCACGACCTGGCGCACCGTCCAGCCGGCCTCGCGGTATGGTGTGTCGAGATGCGCGTCGTTCAGGCCTTTCACTGCGGCGCGCATTTTGGACGGTGCAGCCGCAATCGCATCGATTGCCTGCTGGCGCCGAGCCGGCGTCACTTGCACGGGCATCTCAAATTTTCCAATCGGGTAACGCGGGTCCATCTTGACTTTCTCCTCGGGCAACCGGGCATTTCTTTGGACTATAGCCGCGGCCGTTCGCGCCAGTCAACGCTGCCCGCCGGAAAAGCCTCTCCAATTTGGCCGCCCGCACTCCGAATCGCGAGGGAGGGAATGCTACAATACCGGCTCCGTTGTATCCGGCGGGGGCAGTGCTGAATCTAATGGTGGGAGAAGGAT
>QHZC01000200.1:0-2853 GCA_003224515.1 Acidobacteriota bacterium | reverse complement strand
ATCCGGGGTTCCCGGACGGCATCATGGGACCACAGCTCATCGAGAACATGCGCAAGCAGGCGCAAAAATTCGGCGCGCAATTCAAAGCCGGGGCGGTAACCGAAGTCGACGTCAGCAGCCGCCCCTTCAAGATCATCGCCGGAAAAGACATGTACGAAACACGAGCTTTGATCGTCGCCGCCGGGGCCTCCGCGCGTCTGCTGGGTCTGGCGGGTGAAAAAGAACTGATCGGCCGCGGAGTTTCCACCTGCGCGACTTGCGACGGGTATTTTTTCCGCGGCAAGCCCATTGCCGTAGTCGGGGGCGGCGATTCAGCCATGGAAGAAGCCAACTTTCTGTCGCGCTACGCCAGCAAGGTGCACCTGATTCACCGCCGCAATGATTTTCGCGCTTCCAAGATCATGATCGACCGCGCCAAGGCCAACGAGAAAGTCGAATTCGTCACGCCTTTCGCAGTGGAGGAGATTCTGGCTCCCAAAGGTCATGTGGAAGGCGTGAGTCTGCGCAATCAGCAGACCAAGGAAACGCACGACATTCCGCTCGACGGCTTATTCGTTGCCATCGGTCACGATCCGAACACCATCGTCTTCAAGGGCAAACTCGAGATGGATTCGAACGGCTACCTGCTCGCCAAACACGGCAGCCTGACCGCGATTCCCGGTGTATTCGTCGCTGGCGACGTGCAGGACCACCGCTACCGCCAGGCCGTCACCGCCGCGGGCTCCGGCTGCATGGCCGCCCTGGATGCCGAAAAGTTTCTGGAAGAGCACAAAGGCTAGTTTCGTCCTTCCTACACTGCCATAATAATTCCCACATGCTCCGGTCGATACTCCTCAAGCTTTCCGAAAGTAAAGGCTTTGCCAATTGGGTCACTTCCAACGGCACCACGCGCCGTATGGCGCGCCGTTTCGTCGCCGGTGAAACGCTTGATGAAGCGATCGCCGCCGCACGCGAGTGCAATAACGCGGGCATGTTCGCCAGCCTCGATTACCTCGGCGAGAATGTTGCCACCACATCTGATGCGCAACATTCCCGCGATGCCTATCTTGAGATTTTTGAACGTATCGCTCTGGAAGGGCTGCACGCCAACGTTTCCGGCAAGCTCACGCAGCTCGGTCTCGATATCAATATTGAATTTTGCGAAGGCTTAGTTCTCTCCATCGCGGAGCGTGCCGTGGGCTTCGATAATTTTCTGCGCATCGACATGGAAGGGTCTCTTTACACGCAGCGCACCATCGAACTTGTCAAACGCGTTCGCACACGCAATCCCGCCGTTGGCACGGTCATCCAGTCCTATCTCTACCGCAGTGAAACCGACGTCACAGATTTGTTGGCGTACGGCTGCCGTATCCGTCTTTGCAAGGGCGCGTATAAGGAACCAGAGGAAGTTGCGTTTCCGCGGAAAGCCGATGTGGATGCCAATTTCGTCCGGCTGATGCAGCTCCTGCTGTCCAGCGGTTTCTATCACGGCATCGCCACGCATGACCCGCGGATGATCGCGGCGACCATTCGGCATGCGGCAGCGAAGCAGATTTTCAAGGACGATTTCGAATTTCAGATGTTGTACGGAGTGCGCACCGACCTGCAGCGCAGGCTCGTCAGCGATGGCTATCGCGTTCGCATCTACATCCCATTTGGCCGCGACTGGTTTCCTTATTTCATGCGGCGTCTCGCCGAGCGTCCTGCAAATCTCGGGTTTCTCGTTCGAAACTTCCTCCGTTCGTAAGCCTGTTTCCGCGCTATTGCTTCCGGCAGACGGTGACGCCGTCGCGCAACGGGATCAAGATGGGGTAGAGCTCTTTTGAAGCGTACACCAGCCGGTTGAATTCCTGGACACCCTGCGTATGAATGTCGTCCGGCGCCGCCGGTCGCGCCGCCTTTCCCGACCACAGCGTATTGTCGGTAATAAACAAGCCACCGCGGCGCAGCTTGGGCAGCGCCACGCCGAGCGCAGCAGGGTATTGGTGCTTGTCCACGTCGTTGAAAATCAGATCAAATGTGGCTGGCGTTTTCTTTATCAGTTCCAGGGCATTGCCAACTCGCACATCGATCCGCTTTGCCACTCCCGCTCGGAGGAAATATTCCCTAGCGCGGCGCGCTTTCTCCGGATCACCATCCGTATAGATCACCTTTGCCCTGGGCCCGGCCGCGCGTGCCAGCCAAATCGTAGAATACCCGATGGCTGAGCCCATCTCAAAAATCCGCTTTGCGCCCGAAACTTGCACAAAGAGCGCCAACATTCTCGCCACCGCCGGCCCAATGATCGGAACACGGTTCTCGGCGGCGTAATCCTCCATCTCCCTGACGACGGCATCCCGCTCCGGCAGCAGTTGGTAAAGATATTCCTCGACATCGTCCTGAATGTAGCCGCTGCGCAGATTCTCGCTTCGAATCATAGTTTCCCTCCCGGTTTCAGTGCGTGAATGTTCAGTCCTTTGATTTTCTTCGTCTCATTGCGCAATTGTTCCGCCGTGCCTGTCAGGAAGGGAAATGTTGCGTAATGCATCGGTACAACATGCTTCACACCGAGCAGACGTATTGCATATGCCGCTTCGCGCGGCCCCATCGTGAAGCGATCGCCGATCGGCAGCATCGCTAGGTCTGGCTTGTAGAGTTCGCCGATTAATTTCATGTCGCCGAACAGCGCCGTATCACCCGCGTGATATGCGTTGAACCCGCCGGGCATGCGGATGATGTACCCCGCGGGCTCGCCGCCATAGTGGCGCACTCCGTTATCGTCGATGGAATTGGAATGAAAGGCGTGTGTCATGGTGATTTCAAAATCGCCAATTTTCTGTGAGCCGCCCTTTCCCATCGGGCAGGTCTCTTGTTCGAAGCCCTTGCTCTCAATCC
>QHZC01000725.1 GCA_003224515.1 Acidobacteriota bacterium | reverse complement strand
TCGCCGCCCCGTGAAGGGGCGGCCCCAGATTCGCCAGAGATTCGGGCAGACGCAAATATTTGTTGCGGTAGGTTTCGACCGCGTCGGAAACTTTCTTCAGAGCTGCGAGGGCTCCTTTTTCCGTCGATTCCACCTCGGCGGCATCCCATTCCGCTTCCAGGGCGGGAAGGTCCAGGAGAAGCAAGCCCAGCGAAAGCAGCTTCCAATCCCCGTCCTCGCGTACCAGCCCCATGGTGATCTGGTGGATGCTTGCGCCGGTGGTGTCGCTGGAATCGCGGAGCTCCATGGGAAGAAACGCCATATTGTCGCGGAGGTCGGCCCCGCCAATCTGCATCTCCGTGGTGACGTCGGGAGTCTGGCAGCGAAGAATGGGCCGGCCTGCGGGATTCGCGGACGCCGTGGGTTTGCCCGGCTCATTCAGAAGCACAAAGCGCTTCAGCAACGCGACGCGGGCAGGTGGCGTCATGCGAGAAAACGCCTCTCTGTTGCGAGCCGTGAGAAAACGAACAAACTCGGTTTGGTTCTGGGAACAAGCCGCGGAAAGCACGGCTTTTAGCGCGGCGGTGGGTCCGCCTGTGGTTGTAATTTCGCTCGGCGCGCTAGCGGCGCTTCCCGCGGGCTTGGAACTGGAATCTTGTGAATGGGCGTTAGCGGCTTTGAGCAGAATGGCGCAGCTTAGGAAAAAGACGCGTCCGCGGATCTTCGATTTCCCTGATTTCACGTCAATCCTTTGCCGAGCTCAGTATCGCCGCCAGATTTTGCGTGAAGCTCGAGCGCGGCAGGACTTCATCGCATCCCGCCGCCTGCGCTTGAGCGGCAAGCTCTTTTTGCACGTGCGAGAGGAAGCCGACCACGCGAACGTCCTTGCGCGCCTGTCGCAACTTTTCAATGGCCCCGATTGGCTGGTTCCGCGCGTTCAAGTCCACGATGACGAGTCTTGGCTCGCTCGCCATAAGTCCCATCAATGCCTCGCCGTTGGCCGCCACTTTCACTTCCACGCCGAGCTGCTTGGCGGTTTCCGCCAGCTTCATCTGGAAGAACAAATCGTCCACAAGCGCCACGACTGTTGCCATTTCGCTCCGCCTCTTTTTAACCGTTTGTCAACGACTGCTTGTTATTATGCGCCGGTTCTTCCCAACGGCGCCCGCTCCCCGGTAAGATGCAACTTCGCAACGAAACGATGAGCGCTCATCCCGAAGACGCCCGCCTTGCCGCTTCCGGGCCCCGCGACGTTACTCTCTACACCCGTCCCGGATGCCACCTCTGCGACGAGGCCAAGTCTGCCATCGCGCCGCTCTTGCGAGAATTCGGCGCGGCCCTCCGGGAAGTCAATATAGATGCCGATCCTGCACTGAAGGAGCGCTACGGTTGTGATATTCCTGTAATCTTCCTCGGCCCGAGGAAAGCGGCGAAGCATCGCGTGGATCTGGAGCAGTTCCGGCGGCAGCTTCAGGATGCCGGAGCAGGCTGAAATCTTCAGCCGAAATTTCGTGGCAGAGGATACTAGTGGCCGCCGCCGGCCTCGTGTGCGCCGACGGTTTCGTCCGGAATGTCGCCTTTGCGGCCCTTGACCCGGTCGTAAACGCTGACCTGGCTGACAGAACCAAGCGCTTCATTGTAGAAGGTCGGAACACCCAGAGCGGTGCGCAATTCTTCGTTGAACTTGCACAGGTTTTGGAGATGCCTCGCGAGTGCCGGCAATTTCAGCCCTTCATCAGTGAGCAAGAACTTCTGGTAGCCGGCGTCCCACAGCCGCGTAAACTGGCCCTTCACCATAATGGTAGGCATAATCGTCATCTGGTAGAGGTCATCGGTGCCCTTGCGAAACTCCGCGCCGCAACCGTATTTTTCCACGCGCACCACGCCTCGCGTGCTGCCCACGGCAAACCCCAGCGCCGCGAGACTCTCGATTGCTTTTGGCGAGAACCGCTCTTCGACATTCCACATGGCTGATTCAGAGTAATGAATGGGCGGGATTCTGTAAAGGCATCCTGGTGGTGAGCTCCATCGGTTGCAGACGCACCTTTCGCAGAGAGGATTACCTGAGGAATTCACGTGAAAGGCTATTCAGGCCAAATTCAACGATCTCTCACATTTTGTACTAAGTCCTTTAATCTCTTTCGCCTAAGTAATGGGGACAAGGACGGCGGGCAGGTGCAGGGGACAGGTGCGTCCCACCTGAAATTTGGATATTCACAGGGCGGGTATCGCTTCTTCCCGCCGATTGTGGTTTCATTCGGGGCAGAATCTCGGACTGGGGGGTGATCTTCGATGATAAGGGCATGTCGTTCCATCTTCTGTTTTCTCAGCGTTTTTCTCTTGCTCGGACTTTCTTCCCATGGGCAGGAGCGCAAAGGCACAATCACCGGCCACGCTACCGACGTGAATCACGATTCCCTGGTGGGCGCCCGCGTGGAGCTTCAGCCGCTCGGACGCACCGCGACGACGGACGGCCAGGGCCAGTTTACGATTTCCGAGGTGATGCCAGGCAAATACACACTTACCGTTTCCTATGTGGGATTCAAGCCGTTTTCCAGAGAAGTGACGATCGCTTCAGGTGGCGTGGAAAACTTAGACCCCGTCCTTGAGATCGAGACGGTAAGCGAGCAGATCATCGTTCGCGGAGAGCGCGAGCGTGGAGAGGTCGAGGCGCTCAATCGCGAACGAACCGCCGACAACATTGTGCAAGTGCTGCCCGCCGAAGTCATCACCAGCTTGCCGAATACCAACATCGCCGATGCCGTTGGCCGGCTGCCCAGCGTGTCCCTGGAGCGCGACGAGGGCGAGGGCAAGTACGTGCAGATTCGCGGCACCGAGCCTCGCCTGAGCAATGTGACCATTGACGGCGTGCACGTGCCGTCTCCGGAAGCGGTGCGCAACGTGAAGCTGGACGCCATTCCCGCCGACCTGATCGAATCCGTCGAAATCAACAAGACGCTTTCAGCCAACCAAGAGGGCGACGCCATCGGCGGGTCGGTCAACCTGGTGACCAAGAAGGCCACCGATCAGCCTTACGTCACCGTGATTGGCATGGGCGGTTACACACCAATTGCGGGAGGCCGGCACCTCGACCAGTTCGGCGCGACCGCTGGTAAGCGCTTCGGCAGTGAAAAGCGCTTGGGCGTAATGTTTGGCGGCAGCTACGACTGGAACGCCCGCGGCATCGATGACCTGGAACCCGCACCTGGACTCACGGACACGGGGAATGGCGATTTCCAGAGTGGGGTTCCGGTATTCTTCGGCGCAGATATGCGCGAATACTGGTATGACCGCACGCGGTTTGGCTATGCTACCAGCATCGACTATAAACTCGGTGCCGCGTCGCTTCTCTACCTCCGTGGCTTGTTTTCGCAGTTCAAGGACATCGGGCAGGACTGGATCTATTCTCCGGGTCTTGGGCCCTTCACTTCTGCGACCACAGCCGACGGCGCAATGAGCTTCGACCACGTCTACCGGAATCCTTGGCAGCAGATTTTCAATATCACTGCCGGCGCGCAACATACGATTGGGTCGAACTTACTCTCCTACGAGGTCTCCGGTGGCCAGGCGCGCTACACGGGCGGTTTTCCGAGAGCCCGTTTTCATGGACCCGGGGACAATGGACTACCAGGCGACCAACCGATACAGTTTGGGCTCGATACGAGCAATCCGAACACGCCGAAATTCCCGGTCCTGGATGGCACAAATATCTTTGATCCGACAAAGTACGTTCTTACCGAAGTTTGGTTCAACAACAGGCCTATTTCGGAGCGCGATTTCACCGGCGCGATTTCGCTGACGCATGTATATACCGTTGGCACGCGGGTCGGGGTAATCGAGGCGGGCTTCAAAGTCAGGGACGCGCAGAAATCCCAGCGCGACAATGAACTCTATTACAGCTTTAACGGCAGTGCCGACATGAGCCAGTTCCTCGGAACTTTCACGAATCCGAACTACTACTTTGGCGCCTACAAATACGGCCCGACCACCGATTGGAATAAGGTTCTCGCGTTCTTCAAAGGCAATCCCGGACTGTTCTCCCATGAGGTTGACCGGGAACACCACAACTCGGACTCGAATAACTTCGACACTTCCGAACGCGTTTATGCGGGATACGTGATGAATAGCATCACGCTGGGCCGCGTCCGCCTGCAGGGAGGCCTGCGTTTCGAGTCGACCCAAGCTTCATTCGTCGGGACCCAAGCGAACTTTGATCCAACTGGAGCCTTCCTTTCGGACACCCCAGCGCCTGGCGAGCAGTCTTACACCGATGTCCTGCCCAGCGTGCAACTCCAGTACTCGCTGGGTGGGAATATGAACATTCGAGCGGCCTATGGCAGAGGTATTGCCAGGCCCAACTTTTCAGACCTGCCGCCTTCTGCGACTGTGGATCAGGCCGGCGCCGGTGGGATTACAAAGGTCCACACCGGCAATCCGAACCTCAAGCCTACACACGCCAACAACTTCGATCTCTTGTTTGAAAAGTATTTGAAAACGGTCGGCATCATCCAGGCCGGCTGGTTCTACAAGGCTCTAACCGATCCTATCTTCACCGTGGGTTCGAATCCCACGACCGGGCCGTTTGCCGGGGACCTTGTGTTTCAGCCAATCAACGGGCCCAGCGCTCACCTCACCGGTATCGAGATGGCGTGGCAGCAACACCTAACATTTCTTCCGGGTCTGTTGAGCGGTCTGGGGGTGTCGGCGAACTACAGCTATACGACCTCCGGCGTCAGCTTTCCAGCGAACTTTGGCCGGACCGACCATCCTGCGCTGCTGCGGCAAGCGCCAAACAACTGGAATTTTGACACCACCTACGACAAGGGTCCCATTTCAGCACGGATGGGACTCACCCACAACGACGGCAATATTTTCGCCTACCAGTTTCAGGACGGTGTCGATCCAAAGGGACCGCTTGGGGACCAATACCTCTATCCCCATACCCAGGTGGATGCCCAGGTGAGCTATCGCATACCTCATGCTCGCGATTTCCAGGCCGTCGCCTCGTTCCTGAACTTGACCAATGAAGTTTTCGGATTTTATTTCGGCAGCGAAAAATATCCAATCCAGCGCGAATACTACAACCGGACGTACTCATTCGGCCTGCGCTGGACTCCGACGTTTGCAAAATGAGCGGACGTTTGGCGGCGCGGGCTTTTCGGGCTCGGATATTGTTGAGCTGTCGGCCTACAAAGTGAGATTTGGCCAATGCCCGACTAGATTTCAGGAGAGCCTTGCATGAAATTGCGTTTTTCTGGCGCAGTACTATTACTCATCCTAAGCATCTTGCCGGTTCCGCCAGAGCTCGGCTCGATGGTTGCAACTGGCATCGAGAACCCCACTTGCGAGCTCGTTGGCCCTGGCATTTACAGGATCGATTTCCAGGCCTCTCCTGCTGCGGGACCGGTCGAAGTGTTTGCCAGTTCACGGCCCGATCTTATCGATTCACCGAAGCCCTTGCTCACTATTCGAAAGACGCCCGCCGAGGTTTCGGTCTTGGGACATACGGGCCGGATCTATTTTCATCTGAAGCCAACCTCGGGAGCCACGCGCGTGGTGTCCATTCGCAGGCTACCCCTGGAAGGCGCAAAGAATTTTCGAGACCTCGGAGGTTACCGAACATCCGACGGTCATTACGTCCGCTGGGGCCAGGCGTATCGTTCGAACCACCTCGTGAACTTGACGGCAAAAGATTCCGAGTATCTGGGCAGTTTGGGGATTCGTTTGGTTTGCGACGTCCGCTCGGACGGCGAGCGCGCGAGGGCCCCCGATCATTGGACCGGAAACGCCCCGGAATTCTTCGCTGTCCCCATCGGTTCCAATCTATTTACCGCGCCCACTGCCGACGACCTGAAACGCAGGGTTGCTACCATCAACTCCGGGACCAAGGACTCCGTGCGCGCGTACGATTACGCTATCGAGTACGCCGGACAGTACGCGAAAATCTTAAAGCGAATTGCTGCAGGCGATCTCCCTGTTGTCGAGCACTGCACTGCCGGCA
>QHZC01000724.1 GCA_003224515.1 Acidobacteriota bacterium | reverse complement strand
CGTAGCGCAAGATCCGGAGCTTCTTTCGAGCCGCGGGAACTTGCGGGTCCCACATGGAACAATTCGTGCCAAGCGAATTCGAGAGCACCAGCACGGGTGCTTCACTCTGACCTTCCAAGGCGTAATGAATTCGGGCTTCTCCCAACTTAACGATGGGCATGCGAATTATTCTTCTCCTGGAGGAATTTTGCTCCGGCTCGCGGCGACCACTCCGTAGATATATTCTTGCGCTGCTCCCAGATAGTGGCGAGGATCGAACAAACAATCCAGATCGCCAGTCGTAAGCTGTGCTCCGACCTTCGGATCGGCGCTCAGAATCATTCGCAACTCGCGCTTGTCTTTGCGCCCTCGAGCACACGCCGCCTCGATGATTTCATGGGCTTGAGCCCTGTCGATGTTCTCGTCAAGCGTCATACTGAGCGCTTCCGCGAAGATCAATCCTTGGGTCAGGTCGAGATTCTTTCGCGTGCGTTGCACGTCGACTTCAAGGTTCGGCGCTATCGTGGCCAAGTGATGGGTAATCCCGGCCGTCAATTGGGCGATGTCCGAGTCTCCCACTCGGCGTGGCAACCGCCTAGCCCGCGTTCGTCCTGCTGCATCATTGCCGTGGGCAAACTGCTGACGAGTCCGGGAACGCGTATCGCGGCCTGCGCATCACCGCGGAACTCACCGGATTGCGCTTGTGTGGCATGGTTGAAAACCCGCGTCCCTCGCCGGCGGCTCAAAGATTTCTGCAACTTCCGTTTGCATGTGCAAAGAAATGTCGCGCGCAATCGTTGCCACTGTTCCGGCGCATAAGCTCAGAGTGACACCAACTTCCGCGATGCGATCCCTGTGCCGTGCCAGGGTAGATCTGGCAATCCGAGCCCGAGTTCCGCGGCCAGGAGGCTTGCAACTAGACGCGTTCGAGAATTAGCGCAATTCCTTGGCCCACACCGATGCACATGGTGCAGAGCGCATACCTGCCATTAGTTCGCAAAAGCTGATAGAGCGCCGTGGTTATAAGACGCGCGCCGCTGGCACCCAAGGGGTGCCCGAGAGCAATCGCACCGCCGTTCGGATTCACATGCGACGCGTCGTCCGGAATTCCCAATTCACGCAAGACCGCTAGCGTCTGTGACGCGAATGCTTCATTCAATTCCATGAGGTCCATTTGCCCAAGCGACAATTTTGCCTTCGCCAGAACTTTTTGTGTCGCAGGAACTGGACCCATGCCCATGATTCGTGGAGCGACGCCCGCCGCCGCCGCAGCAACGACTCGGACTCTTGGCGTCAATCCGTGCCGTTTCACCGCGCCCTCTGAGGCCAACAACAATGCACAAGCTCCGTCATTCACGCCAGAAGCGTTTCCAGCAGTGATCGTGCCATCCGGTTTCACCACGGGTTTCAGTTTCGAAAGCGCCTCCAGCGTTGTGTCCGGCCGGGGAGCTTCATCCTCCGAGAACAGGAACGGGTCACCCTTCTTTTGTGGAATGGGCACGGCCACAATTTCCTGTTTCATCCTGCCACCGCGGATGGCCTCCGCCGCGCACTGCTGGCTTCTGAGAGCGAACAGGTCCTGATCCTTGCGAGAGATATGAAATTCCTCGGCGACGTTCTCACCGGTCTCCGGCATGGAATCAACGCCGTACGTTGCTTTCATACAGGAGTTTATGAATCGCCAGCCGATCGTTGTGTCTTCCATTTTTATCGAGCGCGAATACGCACTATCCGCTTTGCCGATCACAAAAGGCGCTCGCGACATGCTCTCGACGCCCCCGGCAATAACTAGATTGGCCTCGTTGGATTTAATCGCACGCGCAGCCGTCGCGACGGCGTCCATACTCGAGCCGCAAAGCCGATTTACCGTGGTGCCCGGCACTTCTTTCGACAAGCCTGCAAGCAAGAGCGCCATCCTGGCAACGTTTCGGTTGTCTTCGCCGGCCTGATTGGCGCAGCCATAAACGACGTCATCGACCGCGCTCCACTCGACACTCGTGTTGCGCGCAATCAGGGCTCTGATCGGTATTCCGGCGAGATTATCGGCGCGAATCGTCGCAAGCATTCCCCCGTACCGCCCGAATGGCGTTCGAATGGCGTCGCAGATGTATGCAGTCTCCATGGTCATCCTTCGAATTTCCTCATACCTCTATTTTATACGAAACAGCTGCGGCTTGGGCTACCGCAACCGGATTGGACCACGTGACGAGTTCACGCGCGACCGCGACTTTGACTAGCGGAGGACTCCGTCGGCCTTCCTTCCTGCGGGGTTGTTACCGGGATTCACTCGTAGCGGAGAGCTTTAACAGGGTTAAGGCGCCCCGCGCGCCGCGGGGCATAGTCCGGCGACAAGACTGACAGTGATCGCGAATCCTATCGCGCCGAGCGCCAGCCACCAGGGAACCCAGGAAGGCCACCTACTACTTTTGTTTGATGTCCACGGGCTTAAGCAGTTTGAAATCGAGCGCCGTCTCGGCAGCTAACGTGATGTCACGATTGCCCGTGAATCCCGCACCACCGGTGCCCGCTGCAGCCCCTATCAACGCACCAATAGCAGCACCCTTGCCGCCTCCAGCGATTGCCCCGATAGCAGCGCCGCCGGCTGCCCCACCGCCCACCATAGTTGCTGTGCGTTTGCCTTTTCCTTTGCCGGACATAGTTGGAGCGGAGGTTTGAATCTCATAATCCTTCCCGTTGACCGTGACACTCGTCAGCGTGAGGGCCAGCACGGCACCGCCCTTGAATCGGCCCGCAGCTTTCGCATCCTTCACGACTCCCTCTGCGCGAGCGCCCTTCGGGATGGCCACCTTTCCCTCGACTTCAACGGGAGATTCGACGGTCGCTGAGAATTTGTCTCCAGACTTAGTGGTTTTCGAACTTATGGTTTGATCCAAAACGACGGCGATCACGGTGTCAGCAGGAACGACCAGGGGTTTCGGCTCGATGGCCTTTTTCACAGCGGTCTTTGCAACTTCTGCCACGGATGGAGAAGAGTTAGCGTCCGGGCCGGATTGCTGGTCAGCCGGCTTTTGGCACCCTGCTACCAGCATGCCCACAGATAAAGCAGACATCGAGATTGTAGCGAGACAACGATTCATCAAATCCTCCCACAGGCTGGAAATCCTTATTCTCCAAACATACTCCCATCCATTATGAAGTCAATTTGCCTTGGTCAAATTCAAAACGAAGACTTCGCCCCGATCTGGTATCCCTTGCAGATTCGGGGCCTTAAGAATTGCACCGTTTCGGAATTCATCAAAAGAATCCAATCTTGCTGAGTGTGATTCGTACGCTCCCGAATCACGAAGTATCAAAAGAATCTACGCACTGAGAAAGAGCAAGTGCCGGGCAGATGACGACAGCCAATTGGGTCGCGCAACAGGCCATACTTGGCACATGACTTGCACCTGCTTTTCACGGCGCGCGCTGTTTATTCTCGACCCTGTTTGGCAAGAATCAACCACGGGCAGGGGAATCTCGAGTCCGGGGGGAAGTCCAGTATGCTCTTGCCTGCGCGAAGCGGGGAAAATGGGGCGCCGGCG
>QHZC01000194.1 GCA_003224515.1 Acidobacteriota bacterium | reverse complement strand
CCGCACTCACCCGTTTGCTGATCCATAAATGCGATTTGCTGAAAGCTCGGGTGATAATCTACTCCTATTATCATGTCCGGCTCCTTTCTCCCGAGCCCTTGGTCGTCGAATAACCAAAGTTTACTCGGGTCGAGGGGGGCCGGCATTGTTATGGAATCATTTCAACGTGAATACCTGGGCGGAAGCGGACGATCTGGACTGGATTCGCGGGCGCCACCACTTCGCTTTCGGCGTGCTTGTCATTCGGACACAGAACAACACATTGACAGGCTACGATGAGAACGGCACCTTCACGTGGAACGGAACGTTCACCGGCGATGGCCTGGCGGATTTCCTGATTGGGAAGTACAGCGCCTTTACGCAGAGCCGCGCCCAGCAAGTGGCCTATCGAGGGACGATTCCCAGCTTTTACGGGCAAGACACGATCCGGCTCACCCGGAAACTGACGCTGACAACCGGTCTGCGCTGGGAGCCGACGCTGTGGCCTTCCGACTTGTTCCATCGCGGGAGCATTTTCGACATGAACGCCTTCGTGCAGAACCAGCACAGTGCCGTGTACCGGAATGCTCCCGCCGGGATGTTGTTCTTTGGCGACCCGGGCGTGCCAGCGGCGTTTACCAACAACCACCTGATGAATTTCGCGCCGCGCATTGGAATCGCTTGGGATCCATCAGGTCAAGGCAAGCAAAGCATACGTGCCGGCTATGGAATCTTCTACGATTCTGCGATGGTGTGGTATTCGCAACGGCTGACGTCAAATCCTCCGGTTGTCAATCAGATCGACAATTCCAGCGGGTGCGGGACGTTCTCGAATCCGTGGCTGAACTACTCGAACGCGACGGGATGCGGATCGGCAAATGCAAATCAGAATCCTTTTCCGCCCCGCGGAGCCATCTTCCCTGGCGGTTCATTCTGGGTTTCATTGCCGCCAGACATGAAGCCCATGTACATGCAGCAGTGGAATCTAAGCTGGGAGCGTCAGTTCTTCGGCGACTCCGCATTTTCACTTTCCTATTTGGGCAATCGAAGCGTGCACGTTCCGTTGTCCTATGACTTCAATGCGCCGCAGGTGACCGCGGCCGCTTGCGCGGCGGCACCGGGAGGCACATGCCAAGGCAGTGCCGCCAATGAGACGCCGCGGCGGTTTCTGACCCTTACGGCGGGCGGGACGAGCGCCCCCCAGAACCCCGGCCCGATTGGGATATTGGATCTGGCTTTCCCCAACGGCTTTTCCACTTACCATGCTCTGCTCGCCAGCCTGAATCATCGCTTCAGCAAAGGCTTCTCGCTGAACACCAACTATACCTATTCGAAATGCATGAGCATTGGGGACTTCAACGGCGACCTCCGGGGGACATACTTCCAGAACCAGGGCAACCCAAGGGCCGATTATGCGAGGTGCAACTTCGACATCACGCACATCTTCAACGCCACGTTGATTGCGGCCAGCCCGTTTTTGGGAAAGGGCGCGATGCGTTGGCTCCTGGGCGGATGGCAATTCGCGCCGGCAATTCGCGCGCAGAGTGGCTGGCCGATTGACGTGCGTTCGGGCACGGACACCTCTTTCACTGGTGAAGGCAACGACCGGCCCAACATCGTTCCCGGGCAGCCGCTATACGTCAGCCAATGGCAGCCCTGCAACACGACAGGGACGACGCAGTGTTACGTCGTCTTTAATAAGGCCGCCTTTACAAGTGCGCCGTCTCGCTTTTCGAACGGGGTCTTTGGCTTCGGCAACATTGGGCGCAACTTCCTGAATTCACCGGGAACGTTCAACATAGACGTGGCGATCAGCCGGATCTTTCCAATCCATGAGCAGGAGCAGATTGAATTCCGGTTTGAGAGCTTTAACGCCATTAATCATTTCAATCCGAGCATTGGGGTCCCTGGCACAACTGCGGGTATCAATTCGTCCAACTTTGGCCGGCAGAGTGGCGCGAGCACGCCTGGATTCGTCCCCAGCCCATTCGACCCCAGAGTCCTACAATTCGGGTTCAAAGTGCATTGGTAGAGTTAAGCCGCCCCACCCGTATGGGCTTGCTTTTTCTCCGTATGGGTGAAGCCCCTAGGGCCGTACTGCCGCCGGTTGAACCAGGCTGCTGCCAATTCTTTGAAAACATCGATTGAAACTTTCCGTTTGGCAGAGAGAGGCAAGGCTTGCGACAAAACAGATGGTCTCCGCGACTCGGCGGGATTAGCCGTCTGTGGCAAGCTTTCTCTTGGCGTCGCAAATTCCCAAGGGAGCGTTCCCATTGAAAGAGTTTCGCAGGCTACTCGCACTGCTCCCGGCGTTTGTAATTCTCCTTGCTCCTAGAGGAGCCAAGCCGCCCGCCCCCGGGGCTGAACTGGAGGGGCTGCGGCGGAGCTTTGTCAATCCGCCGGACGATAGCCGAATTCTGATGCGCTGGTGGTGGTTCGGACCTGCGGTAACGAAGCCGGAACTCGCTCGGGAACTCCGCAAAATGAAAGAAGGGGGCATCGGCGGGGTCGAAGTTCAGCCCGTGTACCCGCTCGAACTCGACGACCCTGCGCACGGTTTCCGCAACTTTCCCTATCTCTCCGACGAATTCGTGGATGACCTGCGCTTTGCGGCTGGCGAAGCGCGCAAACTCGGCCTGCGTTTGGACGTGACTCTCGGCAGCGGCTGGCCTTTCGGAGGTCCACACATCTCGGTAGCGCAAGCGGCAGGTGCGCTGCGCATTGTAGCAACCGCAGTGCCCCCCGGAACGCATTCGGTGGAAGCCCCGAGCATCGGTGCTGGAGAGCAGTTGATCGCTGTGTTCCTGGCACCCGGGGAACCGAAAGGGTTTTCCGCCGTCGAAGCGCAGCAGGTCGCCGAGATTCAAGACCGCCGGCTTCGCGTCCCGGGGGATGATGGTCAAGCGGCCCGCCATTGGCGCTGAAGGGTTTGTCCTCGACCACTTTGACCGCGCGGCAATTGATAATCATCTTCACGCCATCGGAGACCGCCTTATGGAGGCCTTTGGAACAGCTCCTCCCTATTCCGTCTTCAGCGACAGCTTGGAAGTATATGGCTCGGACTGGACCGGCGACCTGCTGCAACAATTTCGTCAGCGCCGTGGCTATGATTTGACGCCGTACTTACCCGCTCTGGTGCAAGACATCGGTCCGAAGACTTCGGATATCCGCCATGACTGGGGCAAAACACTCAGCGAACTGATTGATGAGCGCTATCTCATTCCCGTTCGGGAGTGGGCGGCCCAACATAAGACTCGTTTTCGCTCCCAGACATACGGCATCCCCGCTGTTACGCTTTCTAGCAACTCCTTAGTGGATCTGCCGGAAGGCGAAGGCGCACAATGGCGGAGTTTCTCACCCACCCGTTGGGCTTCATCGGCGAACCACCTTCAGGGAAGGAGTGTTACTTCGGCTGAAACTTGGACATGGCTGCACTCTCCCGCTTTTCGGGCAACACCGCTGGATTTGAAAGCTGAAGCCGACTTGTTTTTTCTGCAGGGAGTCAATCAGCTAGTCGGGCACGGCTGGCCGTACTCGCCGAAAGAGGCTGGCGAGCCGGGATGGGCATTTTATGCTGCTGCGGCACTCGATGATCATAACCCGTGGTGGCTGGTTATGCCGGACCTCACGCGTTATCTGCAAAGGGTCAGTTATGTGCTCCGCCAAGGTAAGCCGGCGAATGATGTCGCGCTCCTATTGCCCACCGATGATGCCTGGGCACAATTTACGGCGGGAAAAGATTCCGTCAGTGAATCGATGGAGAGGTTGCTGGGGCCGGAGGTAATTCCGCAAATTCTTGACGCGGGGTTCAATTTCGATTTTATCGATTCGGAAACGATCGCTAAAACAGGGATTCCCTATCCGGTGCTGATCTTGCCGGGTGTCGAACGGTTGCCCCTTGCGACCTATCGCCAAATCGAGACCTACGCACGCAATGGCGGCATTGTGATCGCCACAAGAACTCTTCCTTCGCAGGCGCCGGGCTTGCTGGAGACGGAGGCAGATACTCCTCGGGAGCGTGAAATTTCAGCGAATTTGTTCCACACTCCAAGCGGAAGAGGCCTCTTTGTTTCAGACGAAAAGCAGCTTGGTAAAACGCTGGTGGAGCACGGCAAACCGGACGTCAAAACTTCTTCTCCAGCGTCGGAAATCGGTTTCGTGCACCGCAAATTGTCCTTTGCCGATATCTACTTCGTGGCGAATACAAGCAACCGGATGATTTCCACAACAGCCGCATTTCGCGCATCGGAGCCGTATGCAGAATGGTGGAATCCTTGTTCCGGGGAGACCGCACCAGCTGAAACAAACTCTACTGTCGAACTGAATTTGCAGCCATACGAATCGCGGGTCATTGTCTTCGCCACCGGCAATCCGCCGACCACAGCTGGATCTAGAACAAAAACTTCCATGTCACAACCTCCTCGGGACGTGCTCGATCTGGGAGCGGATTGGACCGTCACTTTTTCTGATCTTGGTCGAACCCTGCACATGGATAAACTGCATTCCTGGGCGGATGACGAAGAGACGCGGTTCTATTCAGGCAAGGCTATTTACGAAAAAAACTTCAGCGTTCCCCCGAAGATTCTGAATCCGAAAATTCGCGTGTACCTCGACTTCGGACCGGGAACTGTCGTCGAACAACCGCAAGCCGGGCACCCACGAATGCGTGCCTGGTTGGAAGGCCCGGTGCGTGAAGCCGCGCAAGTATTCGTGAATGACCAGGCGGTAGGTTCGATCTGGAAGCCTCTCTACGAACTGGAAACTTCAGGCGTCGTTCATCCTGGCGTCAATCATCTGAAGATCATCGTCGGAAATCTGGCGATCAATACGGTGGCGGGCCATTCCCTCCGAGATTATAAGTTGCTCAACAGCAAGTATGGGGAACGCTTCGTGCCTCAAGACATGGAGAACTTGCAGCCCTTGCCTTCTGGTTTGGTCGGTCCGCTCCGGTTGGTTATCCAAGAAGCGCCATAGATGACCGTTGGCGCAAGGATTCGGTTTTAACGCTCGGCACGGCATTGCGAGGCCGTAAAAACCTGCCCACACAGAACCTCAGCATGGCCAGCGGCTAATAGCCTTTGTTTCGCTCCTAACTATGAATCTGCGCCCGCTTCGATGTTTGCGCCTTATTCTGCCCTACTAGGGACTTAGCCGCAGTCACGCTCGTTCTGCTGCTGGCGTTCACCTTTGTTCGGCCTTTTGCCTGCCCCATTCCAAATTGGTCCGCCGCTTTCGTTTTTCGCTGCGCGAGGTCGCCCGGCAGTTGTACCGCTCTTTCTGGCAGCAGCCGCCGGCCCGTGCACCTTAGTGGCGTGTCGCTTCCAAGCCACGCCTCTCAATCTTTCTTTTTTTTCACTCATCCACTGAGTCCGGCCGCGTGTTTCCTTCCGCCAACTTGTTGGCCCGTTCTTACCCTGGGGCATGCTGCTGATGGCGCGAAAAACGCAGTGCGAATCTGCCCGACCGCACCTCCGATGCCCTTGTGCCGTGTTAACAGGCAGTTAAACGACCACCGAGATGCGCCATGCGAAGTTCCTGTGTCGAATCCTTTTCTTCTTGACAGTTTCCTTTCTCGGGTGTAGTAGAACCTCGTAATTTTCGTTCATTGGGAATGCCGCGGGCTCAGGGCAGTGCGAGGGGAGGAAGTCATGGGCAGGCGAGCGTCTTTCCCGGCGACAAACAGTCAGTTTGGGTCTAGTGAAAATAGAGAAGCGGGCCTACTCAATTGGTTCTCCCTGTGGATTTTGTCTTTTGCCTTGGCAGGATTCCTGTTTCCGGCTCACAGCTGGGCTCAGGGCACCGACACCGCCCTCTTGCGCGGCACGGTCACGGACACCTCGGGGGGCCTCGTTCCAGGGGCCGCCGTAACGCTCAGTAACGATGCTACTGGGATCGCGGAGCGCACATGGACCGACAGCGCAGGACGCTATATCCTCAATCTACTCAAACCCGCCACCTACACTCTGAAAGTAGAGGCCAAAGGATTCAAAGTCGCTGTCGTGCCCGGTTTGCTCCTCCGGATCGGTGCCCAGACCGATGAAGACGTGCAGTTGCAAGTCGGCAACGTGACCGAGACCGTAGAAGTGAGCGCGGCCACCCCACTTTTGAACACCGTGAGTGCGGCGCTTGGCACGACAGTCAGTGAAAGATATATGACAGATCTTGCGCTACTGGATCGCAGTATCGAAAACCTCTCTTATCTCTCGGCTGGTGTGACGGAAGTGCAGGGGGCATCGGCGGGCATGTTGGGCGGCACGGTGATTGCTTCTAATGGCCAGCGGTATGCCACAGCCGAGTTCCGTGTAGACGGCGTCCTCGCCACCCGTCCCGAAGGCGGCGAAGGCGGCACG
>QHZC01000723.1 GCA_003224515.1 Acidobacteriota bacterium | reverse complement strand
CCCAAAACTCGTGGGGTTCAGCTCGTTGATGAACCGGTTGAAGTGAAGGGTGAACTGGTTGACGGTCGTGGGGGAAACCACCCAGGTGTGCATCCCCTGCCAGGAGATGTTCTCGTTGGTGGCGACCTGGAAGGCGCTGTCGGTGGGCGCGCCACCAACCGAAATATTCGGGTCAATGCGCAGGCCTTCGCGGGAAGTGTTGCGCTGGAAAGTAGCGCGGAAGCTGAAGGTATGGTCGCGATTGAAATGATGGTCGAAGCGGCTCACCATCAGTAAATCGCGGAACGGCGCTGGGAAAGAACCTTCAAACTGCGGGAAGATCCCCGCGGTGTTCACGGTTTGGGCCTTTTCCTGACGGTTACGTTCAATTGCGAAAAACCCAAATGTCTTGTCCTTGATGATCGGACCGCCGAACGAGCCGCCGAACTGTTGGCGGCTGAAATCTGGCTTGGCAGGCTCGAAAAATCCGCGTGCCTGCAGGTCCTTGTGACGGAAAAGTCCGAAGGCCGTGCCGTGGAATTGGTTCGTACCGGACTTGGTCACCACGTTGATGAACGGTCCGGAGGAGTGGCCGTACTCGGCCGAGAACTGGTTGGTGATGACCTGAAATTCCTGAATGGCATCTTCCGGCACCAGCCCCACCGGCCCGCCGACAATGTTGTCATTGAAATTTCCTCCGTCCACGCTGATGCCCGAGCTGCGCGCAGTCGCTCCGCCGGAGACGACGCCGCCGTAGAGGCGCTTCGTTGGGTCGTAGGAGGGCGCGGAGGCTACACCGGGAATTAGGTTTGCAAGCTGCTGGAAGTTCCGGTCGTTGATGGGCAGGGTCGCAATCTGCACCTGCTGGACGGGTTCTTGGATTTGAGAACTGGCTAGATCCACTCGCGATGCCTCGCTGATGACGCTGACTGTCTCTACCTGCCCGGCCAAGCGCAGGACAAGATTGGCGGTAAGCGTGCCCCCGACCTTCAGATTCAAGTCCTTTAGCGTTGCAGCGGCGAACCCGGCCTTGGAGGCGCGTACCTCATACGGGCCGCGCGGAAGGAGGTTGAAACGGTAGAGACCCTCCTCGTTCGTTGTTGTCTCGCGGCTTTCTCCGGTTTCTACGTTCGCCGCGGTTACCCTAGCTCCTGGGACGATCGCTCCTGAAGTGTCCGTTACTAAGCCCTGCAGGTTGGAGGTGACCACTTGGGCGTTCGCAGGCACCACCAAAAGCAAAGACACAATTACCAACAAGGTCCATGAGGAAATTTTACTCATGCCAAACTCCCAACTCTGAGATCTTATCTTGCTCTGCTCTTTGGTTCGCATCCCTGACCCACAAAATCTTTGCAGGGCTCACGAAATTGGCGCATTCACCCCTGAATGCGACGATGGCACTGAGTCAAGCATAATTGTTCCTAAGCGTCAAGCACGCATTGGACTTGCCCTCCCCCAGTTTTAGGTCTGTTCTTTTCTGCGCGCGATCTTGACAGCAGGCTATTTGTTGTTGTTGTTTCATGTGCCTAGATGAAACGCGAAGAAGCTATTAAGTCGCGCGCAGCTCGTCCGGCGGCTGTCAGACGCTTCCGAGATCGTGCGGGGTTCCCTGTTACACCGGAAAATCTTTCATCGCCGGGTTGTGCGAAGTGTCGGCGAGGACAAGGCCACCGCGTCTGGGTGCTGACGGTCAGCTATCCCGGAGGACGCGCCCGGCAGTTCAGCATCCCCGCCGAACAGCGGCCTCAAGTAGAGAAGTGGCTGGAGAACTACCAGAAGCTGCGCGCCAAGCCGGAAGCTATTTGCGAGCTGAATCACGAATTGCTGCGGGCCAAGCGGTTTTGACTTTGCTGCGCCTGACCCCTCGTTGTTCATCCATCCGGGGGCTACCGTAACATGCCAGGCCGGAGGTTTCCACTGTAGAGGTGGTGGTGCCTCCTCCGGAAAATAATTCAGCATGCGCGCTTCCTGGCTTATTATCTCTGCGGACAATTTCGTGGAGTCGAGGCCTGAGTCGCAGTCACGCGGAATATCATCCATTGACAAATTGTCGTCGGCAAGCAAAAAGTGGATGCAGCAACCGAGGAGGCATTGGCGCGCTGGACCGCCCTCCAGAGGGAGCATTTCGCCCGCGTCAACTCTCTGCTCGAAGAAAAGAGGCTGTGACCACCAGGAATCTGTGATTCAGAGGTTCCGCTAAAGAAATACCTCGGTCGCATCCCTCGACCGAAACAAGGTCTCGACGGCTAAGGGCAAAAGCGCACCGAGCGAGCAAAGATGTAGCACACGAACTCCGGAGGTAGAAGAGTTAATATATGTGAGTTGGAGAAAGTATTGAGGTTAAGAAAGGGGTGGGCATGAAGGAGAACCAACGTAGGAAACCAGTTGCGACTGTATTGCTTTTTCTATGTGTGACGCCCGGACTGACCCGCGCGCAGAGCAGTACACCTAGTCCGATGCCTGCTCCGCGCAAGGGCGCACCAGTGCTTCGGCCGAATCGAGCCTCTCAACCAGCGGACGACTTTGCCGGTTTGAAGTTTACCAATGACCAGAAAGCGGAAATTGACCAGATTCATCAGGATATGAAGTCGCGAATGGATGCCGTGGCCAAAGACGAAAAGTTAACCTCGGAGCAAAGAGATGCGATGCTTGACGGGTATCGGCGTATGGAGCGCAATCAGGTTTTCAAGTTGCTGACTCCAGAGCAGCAGCGTGAAGTTCGCGCCAGGATTCGCGCACAGCGCGTGGCAAAGCAAGAAGCTCAGAAGAAGCTATCTCCACCAAGGTGAAAATAGGAAGACTGTGGATTAGTCCTGAAAAACTTACCGGGCCACCGTAAAACAGGACGATAATTCTGTGGTGCGTTTTCGCTGCTGTGATAGGCGCGGTGATGATCTCTTCTTCCCGAGCGCCCTGCGAAGCGTCGCAAGCCCCACCGAGAACGCAGTTGCCGGGAACACCTCCTGGGCTATTCCCCCGAGCGGGGCGCCGGGGTCAGCTCCTCCAACGATTACCGCGCAGTCAAACCTGCGTCCGCCTGCAGCTCTATGGATTCAAAACCCTTATTGTCTCTTACACTTTTCGGAAAGGCTCCCCGTCAAACCTCCGCCGTAGCCTACTTGGCACTCGCTGCGACC
Organism: Acidobacteriota bacterium; assembly: GCA_003224515.1. GTDB lineage: Bacteria > Acidobacteriota > Terriglobia > Acidiferrales > UBA7541 > Acidiferrum. The sequence continues at coordinate 21 of QHZC01000723.1, read as the reverse complement.
GCAATTTCTGGTTTCGAAAAG
>QHZC01000722.1 GCA_003224515.1 Acidobacteriota bacterium | reverse complement strand
ATAGGCCCAGCCCGGCCGCCCGTCTGGGGTTTGCATCAATTCATACTCTCCCTGCCCCACGCTCCAGGCGATGAACACAATGGGATAAGGATGCCGGATGTTCTTTGGTATCCACGTTTCGACATACATGGCGCCATGCATCGTTTCGTTGCCGGGCTCCCCCACGTAATGGCCGCCCACGTAGAAATGACCTTCGCGCCCGATTTCGCCGGTAGAAAAGGTCGGGATCGACGCATCCGGGGCGCTTCCGGCGGACTCCTTGGAGTGCACCACGAACCAGCCACTGGCAAGAACTACGGCCAGCGCTAAGAGTGTCACGGCAAAGATCTTTTTGTTCATGACATCTCCTTTGAGCCCCAGCGCAGAAGCAGCGCGGAAGCTAGCACAAACTGAACCTTATCGGTGCACAGGATTTCGCGATTTCGGTCCAGGGAATATTCCAGGTATCTTCAGATGTATCTGATATAAACCGGTTCGCGCCGTCAAATACAACGTTTTCCCGTCCGCGTCCCCAAAAGCCAGATTTGCCGGAAGTTCTGATGTCAGGATAGTCCCCAGATGGGTGCCATCAGGGGACATGATCCAGAGCCCGCCCGGACCAGTGCAGTAGACGTTGCCCTTCTGATCGACCTTCATGCCATCCGGCCCTCCGGGCGGTTTGTCGGCGTTCATCTCTATAAATAGCTGACCATTGCTGATGGTGTCATCGCATGATCGACTTCTTGCCCCCTGACGTATCCGTGAGGTAGAGATATTTCTCGTCGGGCGAGAACGCGAGGCCGTTAGACAACCCTTCCCTGCGGATCCAGGGTGACAGCGTTTGAGCCCAGCAAGGTGACCATTCCTTGCCCGTCATTGAGCTGCATACCCGGCCCCCGAGTCATCTGAGCCGGTGAAACCGCTGTAGGCTAGGAAGATTGAAGCCTTTCCCTCGGTTGGGCTCCACTTGTAAATCTTTTTAGCTGGACGGAGGGGTGGTTATCAGCGCCGCGGCGGCGGGCCTCCACTTGCCGTTCTCCTTCACGAATATCCGGAGAACGCGGGCCTGCGAGGTAGTTGCTAACTTGCCACTGGCGTCGGGCGCCTTAAAAATGGTGCGGTCCACCCCAAGCGCCACGTTCCCGTAGAGAGCCATCAGCTTGAACTCGGTGGGGTTAGGCCCCTCGCCGGCGACGACGTTTGGGTGTTTTCTGGCGCCTTCAGTTTGCGACACAACCATCTCGGCCTTGGTTTGAACCTGACCGTTGGGATAAATCTCGAAGAATTGATCCGCCCAAAATTTGGCTCGGGAGTCCACGCAATCTTGAGCCTTCGCTTTATAGTAAGGGCCGGCGCAAAGCCACTGCTCGTTAGCGGCGGCGAGCACCTTTTCCAAATCCGCGTTCTTGCCGCTCGTATTGCTCGCGCCCTTCTTGCTGGCATCCTGAGCTAAGGCCAGAAGCGAAACTGTCATTAGAACTCCCAACCCTACTGCTCGAATTTGTTTCATGATTCAGCCCCCTTTTTAACAGTGTCTAACTTGCAAGCTTTCGTGGTTCTTTCTTCAGGCGCCACTTCAACGCCTTCATCTTGAAGCTGATTTCGGCCACAAAACACCCTGGTCTTGTTTCGTAACCGGTCCCAGACCTTTGTAAACGAACTTCTGTACGCGCTGTCCGTGGTAGGTTTCGGTGGTGAAGATGTCGCCTTTCGAATCAGTGGCGATGCTATGTACGGCATAGAATGCCCCAGGCTGGCGTCCGCCGTCTCCAAAACTCGTCAGCGTTTGCAACGTATCACGCAGAAGGATGTGGACTTTCTCGTTAGCTCCATCAGCCAGATAGATATACTTTTGTTGCGGATCGTTTGAAAAGGCGATGTCCCACACGGATCCGTCACCTAGTGTCCTCTTCTCGATGAACTGCTCCTTAACGAAGGTTCCGTCCTTCCTGAACACTTGAATCCGATCGTTCACGCGGTCGCAAACGTAAACTAAACCATCGTTCGCCAGTTCGGCACAGTGCACCGGATTGCGGAACTGCTGGGCCGGTGGCGCATCTGGATCGTACTTTCCAAGATTGGTGTCGTCAGGTTTGTGGCCGTAAGCGCCCCAAAGCCGCTTGTATTTTCCCGTGTCCGCGTCGAAAACGATGACTCGATGATTGCCATATCCATCCGCGACATATAGTTCATTCGCTGCCTTATCGATAAACAGCTTGGCCGGTTTACTGAGGTTCTCGACGTCACTGCTGCCTCGGCTCATATTCGGCTTGCCGATTTGCATCAAGAACCTTCCATCTTGAGTGAATTTGAGAACTTGGCCATCGTGCGCGCCATTACCGCCAATCCACACATTCCCCTTGTAGTCGACAGTAACTCCGTGATTGGAAGTGGGCCAGTCATAGCCTTGGCCGGGACCGCCAAAGTGTCCGATCAGGTTACCGGCTTGGTCGAACTCCAGCACGGGCGGCGCAGGCAGACAGCAAGAAGCTCCAGGCGGGTTCGTCAGCATATAAACTTCCTTCGGTTCTAGGGAGCCCTGACGATGAATGATCCAAACGTGATCCTGGGCGTCGACGGAGACACCGATGGTCATGCCCAGCAGCCAATGGTTCGGTAAGGGTTTTGGCCACATAGGATCGACTTCAAACATCGGCGCCTCTAACCCGGCTGCCTCGACTGCTGCCCGCTTCTCGAGCTTAAGGGAACCGACCTCGAGCGCGGCGAGAACTGCTAGGAAGATTGCGGAAACATTGAATTTACGTTTCATAGCACTCCCTCTTTCCTGGCGGCTAAAATGGGTATGTTGTGGCAGCAGCCTTCGTTTTCTAACGACGCTGGGAAATGACTAAGCGCTCTTCTCCACAGGCCTCTATTTTTTCGGCAGAGGTATCAATACGGCTCCTGCGGGCCGCCATTTTCCATTTTCCCTTACAAACATCCGCAGCACGGAAGCCTCTCCGGTGACGGTTAACTTTCCGTTCGCATCGGGCGCCTTGAAAATCGTGTGATCCGTCGCCAGCGCCACATCGCCGTAGACGGCCATCAATTTGAATTCTTGTGGGTTCGGCCCTTGACCGCGAACAACGTCCGGGTGGAACTTGGCATTGGCGGTCTGCCCCGCAACCATCTCTGCCTTGGTTTGCACCTTCCCAGTTTGGCCTACTTCGAAGAACTGCTCGGCCCAATACTGCGCCCGGAAATTCACGCAATCTTGCGCTTTCGGTTTGTAGTATTGACTGGCGCATAGCCACTGCTCATTGACGTCCGAGAGCGTCTTTTCCAGTGCTGCATTCTTACTCGTGTCCTGACCTTTAGATGGCACCAAGAGAGTCGCGAAAACTAACAGGACCGCTATCCATGAGTACTTCATGCTCAACCCCTTTCAGATCCTTCGTGCTGTTGATGCTGCAGGGGCTCGCTCCAGCGACGAGCCCCAAGCTGAACAGCCTTTGTTACCAGATAACTTTTAGCGCCACCTGCATCTGGCGCGAAGTGGTTACGGTCGAGGATATGGCGCCTGCGCCCTCTTGTGGGTTCCCCAAGTTGTCGAAGAGAACCTCGGTATCCGTCGGGGGCGCGAAATTCGGCCGGTTGGTCAGGTTGAACGCCTCAAACCGGAATTGAATGTTGAAGTTTTCCGAAATTCTAGGGATGTAGTTGTTCTTGAAAATATTGGCATCAAGTTCCATAAGGCCGGGACCGGGGATGATGTTGCGCCCCGCGTTTCCGGGAAGTAGCCAGTTCGTCCCTTGATAGACAACCGGCTGCTGGAATGCGAAGCATTGCGTCTTGATGTAGTTATCGATGCTTCCCGGATTGATGAGAGAGGAGCAGCCCGGAGTGTTCAGGCGAACTGGATAATCGAAAGGATCGGTGTTGTTCTCGCCGACACCGTCGCCCGCGATCAGAGGCGTAAACGGAAGTCCGCTCTGTACCGTTAGAATGCCTCCGAATTGCCATCCGTTCGCGACGCCTTTCAACACACCATGGAGGCCAGCTGGACTGGGCACGGTATATTCGCCGCTAATCACCAGGTTGTGCCGGATGTCGGTATCGGCAAGCGAACGCCGTTGATGTTCGTCGAAATAATACAGGCTCGAAGAAATCGAGTTCACGTATGGATCGCCAATGTTGGACCCTGAACTGGAGTCGATGTTCTTGGCAAACGTGTAGGACCCCGTCACATTGAAACCGTGTGAAAGTCTCTTCAGCACGGACACTTGCAACCCATGATAGATCCCGCTCGAATTCCACAGTCTGGTCGGTTCGCGCCCGATGCAGCAGTTCTGCCGAGGGAACGATCCGTAGGCATCGCAGCCGAAGGGGACGGTGGGATCGGGATTCGCGTTCAGGTTCCCGCAGGGCCAGAGGTAACCGATGTTTGGTGCGAAAATGGGTAGCGCGATGTTGATGTCGTCGTGGTGGAAGGGATCATGGACGCTTCGGTTTCCGACGTAGGCAACTGTGGTCGTTAACGAAGGAAAGATCTGCCGTTGCACGCTCATATTCCACTGCATTACGTAATTTATGGGTGGATTCTGTTCGTTATAAAAAGCCCGCTTTGTATTGATATTGCCTGCCGCGGCCTTAAAAGCCGCTTTTGGCCAAGTGTTCGGATCGATATGAGGTGTATTGGCCGATTGCAAGGCTGGCCAGTCCTGGGAACCTGCTTCGGCCTGTACCAAAAGCACATCGTAGACGCCGAAGCCGGCGCGCACGGACATCTTTCCATTGCCAAACGGGTCCCAAGCGAGACCAACACGCGGCTCGAAATTTAACTTTGGAGTAATGAGGGTCGGCCCGTAGACCGGCGTACGATCCTTGTCGGCGACAACCGCCGCCAATACCGGGTTCGCAGTGATGGCGTGCCTCATGATCGGGAATGGGCACTGCAGGCACTGCAGACTCGCATCGGTGCCCGTGTTAACCGTATCCGTCGGCGCGGCGTACTCATAGCGAAGGCCGGCATTCACGGAAAGGCGTTGGGTAACGTGCACATCGTCCTGGACGTACGCACCCCAGATCCACTGACGCTCATGGTGCGACGTGTCTCCAATTCCTGAGTTGGCGATCAGGCTCGAGGGAGCATCAGAAAGGAAAGCGCTGAGACTGTTAAACGTGGTCCAACCCCCGATGAACCCTCCCGGGCCTTTGCTGTTGTTTTGGGTTCGATTAATTGTCACTCCAAATTTTACGGAATGGATCCCTTTGGTCCAAAACGTGTCGTTGTACCATTGGAAGTCATTCCAAACAGACTGAGTCGTCTGCCACAGAGTCAGCCCACCTTGAAACGGCGTAAGCACTCCGCCGCTCGAAGCGCTCCCAACCGCAATCCTGCCGATGGTCTGCCCAGGGGCGATGCCCAACGTGGTATCTGCGGCGATCGGATTCAGGGCCGTCGCGCCGCTGGGCGAGGCGATCGTTTGGCGGTTATAGCCAAATCGCTCGACGTTGATAACGCTATTCGAGAAGGCGTGGTCTTCCTCGATGCTGTACGTTTGCCTGTAAATAAACCGGTTGGTTACTAAGTCATTCAGGGAGTCGTTGGCGAACTGGTTCTGGCGGTCTAAGACATAAGTTCCCCACAGCGAGTCCTTTTGTCCGAGTTTCCGGTCGACGCGGAAGGTCTCGTAATTCTCGCTGGTGACCTGCCTTCCGGAAAAAGCGTATTTGCCCGTATTACCGTTTCCGCCCACACAAGAAGCAAAGGGACAAATCAGCCCTGCGTTGGGCGTCGGCCACAAAGGGATGAAAGGGGCAACAAGCGGGCTAATCGGATTTGCGGTAAACGTTGAACAATCAGGAGCATTGCAAAGCAGCCCAGCCCTAGCCGTCGCAGATGGCACAAACGCGACTTGGCTCGTGGCCAAATCTTGCCGGACGCCCTCGTAATCTCCAAAGACGAAGAATTTGTCCTTTTGTATCGGTCCTCCCGCCGACGCGCCAAACTGATTCCGGCGGAAAGGCGCGATCGGACCAGGCGCATCGAAGAAATTCTTCGCGTCCATGGCGCTGTTGCGCA
>QHZC01000199.1:4968-13943 GCA_003224515.1 Acidobacteriota bacterium | reverse complement strand
GACGATCAGAGCAACGCTACAATCGAGAAAGCGCGACTGACAATCATCAAGTACAAACATTATCTCAACCGCTGGGCACTTCCACGCTGGCAACGGACTGCGGCTCTAGCGGTGAGCCCTTTCGAAGTGGAGACCTGGTTCAAGGAGATCGAGCAAGAACACCATTACCGAATCGTTCGGCTCAGAAACCCCTGGGCGAAGAATGAAGAAACGATTGTGCTGTCGATCGTAGCTCGCTTGAAATTCAATCGTTCCGACAATTTCGTTTCCGGCTGGGGTCAGGCCCGGATACTTGTCGCGCAGCCATTGTCTATCGCTTTCGTGCAACATGGTCGATGCACCACGGCGACCTTGGGGCAAATCCGGTTGATGCTGCGGCCGTGCTCTGTGTTTTGCTGGTTTGTTTTTGCTCGCCAGGACCAACGACCTTGTCGTCGGCCCCGTACTTCGCGCGAATGTCGGCAGCCTCATCCGCCCACTTTCCCAGGTTCTTTCTGCCGTCGTCGAGCACCCAATCATACGTTTTGCAGATGGACGACAAGAGTGTGCCATCTGAAAGTTTGAAGTCTTCCAAAGGATTGCGGCCTGCAGTGTCCGTCTTTTGGTTTTGGTCTTTGATGTTGTGGATACGAATGCCTACGATTCCATTGCCGCGATTCCAGCTTCTGAGGATTTCGCCCTGGACCCATTCACGTGTTGCGGTTTCGGGCTGGGAGTCTCGGTCGAGTGGCGTCTAGGGCCCCTCTGCGGTGCGTACGTGCTGCTCATGGCAACCATCGGGCCGGTCGCAGCACGTCTCCTCAAATGACGGTGCGGACTGACTGAACCACTGTTGGTAGGGTCCGGGTATGGTTTTACTCTCACAAGGGATGCGCAGGGAATGCGTCGCAGCGGCCGAAGATGGCTTTCATCAGGCGCCCGAGTGCCGGAAACCCGAAACCTAATGGTGAGCTACCCTTGATTGTGCGCCTTGGCGGGGAACGCACGATTTCGGCCTCCGCGCTTCGCCTCGTAGAGCGCCGCGTCCGCGGCTGTAATCAACGCCTGCGCCGATGAACCATTCTCTGGACATGTAGCGATCCCGATGCTTGCCGCTTTCGGAAGTGCTCGTTTAGTCGTACTTTTGTACGACCTCCAGAAGGTCCCTGGGACCTTCAGCGCCAACACAGGAGCGAACCGTAGCGCTCGGAGCTGACGGCGGTGCTTTGGGCCGCGGACAGCTCGGGTTGCGCGGCAATCGACACCCGACTATCGTGACCGGATGAGACCTTGCGTAAGGCGTCCGCTGAAGATTCAAAGCATCGAGTTTGGTGGACCGAAGCCTCTGTTTTGTGTACCTCTGGTCGCGACAGACCTGGATTCGCTACTCGCCCAAGGAGACGTTGCGCGTGGACTCGCTCCTGACCTGATCGAGTGGCGCGCGGACTCTTACGGCAATCAGAGCGGCGACGCACTGATCGAAGCGGCCGGGCGATTACGCACCGCAGTGCGTGAAATTCCGATCATCTTCACTCTGCGGATCAAAGCAGAGGGTGGCGCGCGCCTCATCGATCAGGGCTTGCGATCCAGCTGCATCGATGCCGTGCTGCGCTCGGAGTACGTGGATATTGTCGATCTCGAACTGAGTAACGGCCGCGAGTTCCTCAAACCTCTGATCGACATCGCACACAAGCACGGCGTTTCGGTGGTCCTTTCGTTCCACGATTTCCAAAAGACCGGCAGTCACGACGACCTTCTCGGGACCATCCGTGCGCTCGTTGAAGCTGGTGCGGATATTGCGAAAATCGCGTGCATACCTCAAACGCCCGAGGATGTGTTACGGATGCTCGAGGTCACATTCGCGGCCCGGAAAAAGTTTCCCAACGTGCCGCTGTGCACGATGTCCATGGGCAAGCTCGGCTCGATCACGCGTACGGCGGGATTTCTGTTCGGCTCCGACATGGCATTTGCGGTCGGCCAAGAGGTTTCGGCCCCCGGCCAGATTCCGCTCGCGGATGCGCGAACGATCACGGAAAAGCTACTGTCGTACGCCTGAATCGCACATAACCCTCATTGAAGAGGTCCCTTAACTGGGGTAAATTGAACGATATGCAGCCGGAGCACGAGCCCGTCAGTGAGCAGCGGGATAGCAGCTACTTCAGGAGCTGGTGGAAGCACAACGGCTTCTGGTCCTGTTGTGGCATGGACGGTCTATCGGTAGTGTTCGAGCTGCCGCTCGAATCCAGTTGATGCGATTGCTCGAGCGTTTAGCGTCCGGAACGGACGGCGCTCTCGTCGCCAAGGTTGCAGCGCTGAACGACAGAGGGCCTGCACAGCGGTTGCACGGACTGTTAGAGTTGAGTTCAACGCTCCCGACGTAAACAGTCAAACCCGCTCTGGGTCGTCGTGTTCGTCTCGCAGACAGATTCTTCAATAGCTACTCTAAGTTGATGACGGAAGTTAAACAAACGAAAAGTTGCCGCGGAATTTATCTTGTCGGATTCAGCGGTTCAGGTAAGTCGACGATCGCAAAGCGACTTGCTGAGCGACTTGATTGCCAATCTTGCGACCTCGATGACATGATCGTCGAGCGCAGCGGCATGTCGATTCTTGACATCTTTAATCAAGAGGGCGAGCAGGGGTTTCGCGCGAGAGAAACAGACGCGCTGATCGCAGCGTCCAATGCCGGTGCGTTCGTGATTGCCACTGGCGGGGGCACGGTTGTTCGCGCCGAAAACCGGAATTTAATGACGAGCAACGGATGGATCATCTTGCTTGAAGCTCAGCCCCCCATCTTGTACTCCCGGATTCAGCAACAACTCAAGGGATCGGATCCCAGGGCCATTCGGCCCCTCCTCGACGCGGTGTATCCGCTCGATCAAATCCGCTCGCTGAAGCACACCCGGCAGCCGGCGTACGGTCTTGCCGATTGGACCGTACACACCGATCGCCTGACGGAAGAACAGGTGGTGGACGAAGTCATTCGCGCTGTGGAAATCCTGGAAAACTCGATAGAGCCGCTAGTGTCCCAAGACACTGCGGGGCCAATGCGCCACTCGCTGGATCCGGACCAACCGCCGCCGATTGTTGTAGCCGCCGGGCTATGGCCTTATCAGGTGATCGTCGGTTGGGAGAATCTTGCCGGCGTTGGGGATCAGATCAAGCGTGTGCTTCCGCAGGCCAGGCACGCTGCCGTCCTCACCGACAGGCGCGTATGGCAACGCGTCGGCTCAACTTTAGAGCAGGCTTTGCAGAGAGCAGGACTGAAGGTTGACGTACGCGACATTCCCGATGAGGAGTCGATCAAGACCTCGGACCATGTAAACGCCATCCACGATTGGCTACTTGCCATCCGTTTTCGCCGCAACGATGTTCTGCTCATTGTTGGCGGCGGCGCGATCGACGATGTCGGCGGCTTCGCTGCTTCAACCTACATGCGTGGTGTTGCGATGGTGAAAGTGCCGACGTCGCTTGAGGGCATGGTTGACACCTCGATCGGCGGTAAGACGGCGCTCAATCATCCTCGTGCACGCAATCTGATTGGCACCTTCTATCATCCGCGACTTGTCTGGACAGATGCGGCATTGCTGCGCGATGAGCCCCAAGAGCAGCTACGCGCGGCTTGGGCCGAAGTCGTCAAATACGCGATGCTCGAAAGCTCGCTCCTGCGCGATGAGATCAGCGGTGCCACGCTGTTCGAGGTCGTAAGCGCGAACGTCGTTCAACTGAAGGGGCTGGAGAAACGCATCCTGCTGAACATCATCGCCCGCTGCGTTGCGCTCAAGGCGCAGGTTGTCGCCAGCGATGAGCGCGACTTCGGTGAGCACAGGATTCTCCTCAATTACGGTCACACGATTGGGCATGCCCTCGAAACGTCTCGCATTGCCCTCCGTTTGGGTTTGGCGAAGCCCGATGTCGCGGCGCGCCAAAACGAACTGCTCACGCGGTTTGGATTGCCGACGAAGCTGCCTAAGGTGTCGATGGATGTGCTCCTCTCCCGCGTCCGTAACGACAAGAAAGTTTTCGGCGACACTCCCCGCTGGATTCTTCCGGTAGAAGTCGGGCGGGCTACGGTTTCTAGCTCCGTCAGCGAAGCCGACCTGATCGCGGTGATCGAAGAACATTCGTCCGCAACGATGAGCCAGCACCGCGGCTAGCGCTCGGTCGTGCGGACGATTGAAATTCCTAGCCCGTCCAGTTTTTCGCGAAAGATGGGGACAATGAGAGATTCCAGTCGGGTATCCGACGTGATGGCCTCGTTGTATGCCTTAACTCCGCGGGCATTTTCATCCGCATCGGCGTCGAACACTCGCCCATTGCAGATGAGATTGTCAGCGAGTATGACCGTCCCGGGCCGCGACAGCTTCAGCGCGAGTCGCAGATATTCAACGTACGACGGCTTATCCGCGTCGATAAAGATCAGGTCGAAAGGCTCTTCTCTCGCGGCGATCATCGTTTCCAGCGTTTCTGCAGCTCTTCCTTCGCGTATCTGAATAATGTCCCGGAGACCGGCGCGCTCGATGTTGCCGCGCGAGACTTTCGCATGAAGGGAATTGGACTCCAGAGTAACCACTCTCCCGCCCGGCGCGACCGCACGTCCAAGCCAGATGGTGCTGTAGCCGCCGAGTGTCCCGATCTCCAACACTCTTCGGGCATTTGCGATGAGGGCCAGCAGATAGAGCAGCTTGCCTTCGTTCGAGGAGACGTGAATCGCCGGAAGCCCGGCGGCGTCGGCATCGCGGAGAGCTGCCGTGAGCACGTCATCGGACGGTGCGAACGCCGATTCGATGAATGAGTCGACCTTCTTTAGGAGAGCTTCATCAATGTGTTCCATTTTGGCCTCAAAGAATCAGCCGGAACACTCCGCGTGAGTGTTCCGGCTTGATAACTGCACTGAAAGTGGTAACAGGTCGGCGAGGTCGACGCTGGGATCTGTCGAGGCATTCAGTAGGTTGTTGTTGAAGATCGGGGGGTGCTCAAAATCGGTGACGAAGTACCAGGCGAAGATGGAGTGAGTCGCGCTCCTGTTCCAGTCGACGCGCCCGGTTTCCTGATTGTCGTGGTCGCGACCAGGGATCGAGTACGTCAGCTGGCCGCACGGGTCGTTCGACAGCGGAAGAAATTTCAGCATCGCCAGCGCGACCGAATTCAGTGATCCCCCAGGAACTTTGTTATTTGCGAACCGTGCCTTGAGCGTGACCTGTTTGCCGTTGTTGCAGGCCGGCGATGCGATCGCGGTGAAGTCGCCCTGCAGCGTTGCCGGAGTGGCAACGAAAGCAATGTTCGCGGCCGGAGAAATGGTTTCGTGGGTTCCCTGGTAACCGCGGAAGAAAAACAACTTGTCACGGAGGATGGCGCCTCCGAGAGAGCCACCGGAAATGGTGTCGTTTCAAGCCGTCATTACCGGTAACCGATCCGTTCAGCTGGTTTGTGCCCGATTTCGTCACCACGTTCACCACGCCACCCGGCTGCGTGCCGTAGTTTGCCGGCAAAGAGCTGGTCTCGAGCTTGAACTCCTGCAGTGCATCCGGCATTGGCATGGGAAGGCCGATGTTCGACGACGGATCCATGTGCGGAGCACCGTCGAGCGCAAACAGCGTCTGTCCGGCTTGGCCGCCGGCCACGGAATACGGCGAGGCGGTGGGATGGTTCTTGTTCAAAACGAGCGCCTGGCCGCCGTCGCGGGACGGTTCGTAGGCCACAGCGGCGCCTGAGAGCCCTACCAATTGGGTGACATTGCGACCATTCAGCGGCAATTCAACAACGCGCGACTGATCGATGACCTGTCCGACTACCGTGCTGTGGGTCTCCACCATGGCGACGTAGGCCTGCACTTCGATGTGCTCGGATTGAGGGCCGACCTGAAGCGTGACTGGGATGCTGGGATTCGTGTTCACCTGGAGCACGATTTTCTGCTGTACGTAGCTGGTGAAGCCCTGCTTCTGAACTTCCAGCTTGTACTGACCGACGGGCAAGTTCGGGAGGACGACCGCGCCGTCGGCATCGGTCTGCGCGGAGCGCGTGAAGCCGGTCTCGATGTTCGTAATCTTCACCTCGGCGCCGGGCACGACCGTGCCGGTCGGGTCCGAAACCCGTCCCGAGACCTGCGAAACTTGGGTCGTCTGAGCAAGAGCGACGATCGAAAATAGCGCGCAGATCGAAAGGTGAAGACGCTTCGATCGACTCATTCCAGCCAGGAAGCTGCAAAAGTTCTTAGACATTTGCGGGGTGCTCCTCGAAGATTTCTGCCCAGCACAGCGGGGCTTGTCTCTTCTTCGTTGGCGAGCAATCGCACACTACCCCGGGATTTGTTGCATTCACAACCCTTCAACCGTGCCGATACGGTATTCTTCTGGGCTTTAGAAAGGTTTTTGCTGGGTCAGGCGGCCCTCCGGCAGCCAATAGCGCAGGGCGGGGCGCCTAATCGAACGTCTCGCTGTTCAGGAAGTCCCCGAAAAGCTCCGCTTCGGAAGGCCTGTCCTCGGCGATCGGTCGGCTCACCCAGGTCGTGTTCATGTAGTGCTTCAGCGAAATGTTTTCACTGGTGATATTCCCGCCCCAGGTGCCGCACCCCATGCTGGACGTCATGGGCATGCCGTTGGTCCAGGCACCGCCGTTCGCCTTCGATTGCGGCTGGCGAACCATCATTCGGCTGACGGGAGCCGTCAGGGCGAGCTGGTGAATGTGGGCGTCGTCGAATGAGTAAATGCCACAAGAATGCCCTTTACCGCCCACTTCGTAGATCTGCTTGACCATTTGCAGCGCATTCTCGAATCCAGAGTATTTGAAGATCGTGAGCACGGGCGACAGCTTCTCGCTGGAGAACAAGTGCTGCTTGCCGATGTCCGAGCCCTTCACGATGATGAAGGTCTTGCCTGCTGGAATCGCGAATCCTGCCAACTCGGCGATCTTCGCGGCAGTTCGGGCAATCGTCTGCGGCGTCCGGTGGCCTCCAGCGTCCCACATGACCTGCTTTAGCTTCTTCTTCTCGCCGTCATTGACGAGGTATCCGCCTTCCTTTTGCAGTTGTTCGAGGAAGGCGTCGTAAATCGACGCTTCGACCAGCAGATTCCCATCCGCCGAGCAGCCGGAGCCGTTGTCTGAGGTCTTGCTGAGCCGGGTATTCCGGGCCGCCTCTTCGATGTTTGCGGTCTCATCGATGACCATCGTGGCGTTGCCGGCCCCTACGCCGTATGCAGGCTTGCCCGAGCTATACGCGGCTCTGACCATTGCTGCGCCGCCGGTTGCAATGGTCAGGTCGCAGGTCGCCATCAACTCGTGCGCGAGTGGGATGCTCGGCTTCATCACAACCTGGAACACATCTTCCGGCGCACCCTGCTTCTTCAGCGCCGCGCGCATAATTCGAACCGTCTCGATGGTCGTGTTCTTGCTCGCCGGATGCGGCGAAAAGATGATTGCGTCGCGCGCTTTGACCGCGTAAATCCCGTTCCCCGCCTCTGTAAGAGCGGCGTTCGTCACCGGCACCAGCGAGGCGATCACGCCTGCGGGCTTGGCATACTTCACGATCCCCCTCTCCGGGATCTCTTCGATGATCCCAACGCTCTTCTGCCGCAGGGCGTCGCGCAAAATGCCCATGATCTTGAAGCGTTTGTTGGGACGGCCCGCCCGGTCACCGAGTCCACTTTCGTCCACGCCCATGTTCGACAAGCGAGTGAACGTCTTTTCGTTCGCGGTTGCCCAGCCTACGGCCTGACAGAGCCGGTCGAGCTTGGCTTGGTCGTAGTTCTCGATTTCCTGCATCGCCACGCGCGCCCTGCGGACGAGTTCCTGGACGGTTTGCTTCTCGGTGATTGGCCTTGCCGTTACAGTTCCTGCCATAGTGGGATTCTCGCGGAATGTGATTCGTCAGCTCATAAAATATCGCCCGCGACGGCAGCGAAGGGAGTTGTAACGGTGCTTTTACCGTAGCGGAAAAGGCGCGCTTTCGCGCTTCTTTAATACCCGGCACCTATGGCAATCGTAGTTGCGCGAATAACGACGCGTAGCGCCGGTCCGATCGCAGCGACTTCAGCCGCGGATCCACGTTAAGCAGGATCAATTCAAAGCAGCGGTCCTGGAAGGCTTTGGTGAGCCACTCGAATCCTTGGTCGAGCTGCCGAAGTCCGAAGTGAATCAGTGCTAGGTCAAAGGGAGAGACATATCGCGTGTCGCGCAGTGCCTTTAGTTCTTTCACTATCCGGAGCGCGTCGGACTTCTTGCCAGAGACCGCCAAGCAGTGCCCCAAAGCCGCCTTGATGCTGGGGCTTGTTGCGCCCAATTGCATGGCGCGCTGCAATGCCGCGAATGCTTCGTCGAACTCGCCCCGGCTCTCCTGCACGAACCCCAGCATCCAATAAGCGGGAGTGAAGTGCGGGTTCAGCTCAATCGTGTGATCGCACTGTTCCAGCGCCGACTCGAAATCTCCCATGTAGTAGTAGATCCGGGCGAGGTCGCGCGAAATGATCGAGGAGGTCGGATCGAGCGCCTGAGCCAGAAGCATTTCTTCTTTGGCTTCGGCGAGTCGTCCCATGGGTGCCAACAGCGACACGGCCTGCCAGTGGTGCGCGGTCGGATAACGCGGGTCGAGCTCAACGGCACGACGGTATTCCTGTTCCGCTGCCGCCCAGTCCCAGTCCTGCGTTGCTTTGACGTGTGCTAGTGACGTATGCGCCTCGGCTGAGTGTTCGTCCTTCAGAACCGCCCATGCCGCATTCGATGCCGCCTTGGTCCAGACCTCCGCCGGCGATAACACCGCATAGTGGCCGAGCAAAACGTAAGCATCGGAGATGCCGGAATAGGCTTGGGCAAATTCCGAATCTTCGGCGATTGCCTTCTCGAAGAAGTCCATCGCTTTGCGCAACGCTTCTTCGGTGCGCTGATTCAGGTGATAGCGGCCCTGGACGTAAAAATTGTAGGCGGCGAGGTTTTGCGTCGGCGGACGCACGCCCCACGAATGCGGTCCGCCGGCGAGTTCGGTCCGCATGTTCTCGGCGACC
>QHZC01000199.1:1466-4959 GCA_003224515.1 Acidobacteriota bacterium | reverse complement strand
ATTGAGAACACGTCGCTGGCAGGGCGGTCGATCTCCAGCGACCACAGGTAACACGCGCTGGCGGTGTCAATCAGGTTCGCCGTTACCCGCAACTTCTCTCCTGCTTTCCGGACGCTGCCGGTCACAACAACCGCGGCGTTGGCGCGCAGACCGGCTTCGCGAGAATCGGAGGCAGGCTCGACCGTCGACGTGCCTGCACTCACGACTCGAAATGCCTCAACGCGCGTAACCTTGTTGATGATCTCTTCGGCAATGCCTGCGCAAAAATACCTGTGGTCACCCGCCGGTGAATAATCCGCGAACGGCAACACCAATACCGTGTTTCGCCGCACCAGCGTTGCGGACGCGGACCACTTCGCCGCACCTGGCTGCACGCCCTTCGCCGCCTTGAAGACGGCGGCGTAAGTGCCTTTAGGGACCTCGATGATGATATCGTCCGGACCTGCCTCGTCAGCGTAATAACGTTCAAGCTGGGCGCGCAGACGGCGGGCTTGAACGCGTACGATAGGGTCGAAGCGCGTA
Source organism: Acidobacteriota bacterium (assembly GCA_003224515.1). Taxonomy (GTDB): domain Bacteria; phylum Acidobacteriota; class Terriglobia; order Acidiferrales; family UBA7541; genus Acidiferrum. The sequence goes on along the minus strand of QHZC01000199.1, from coordinate 4,437 downwards.
TCGAACGTCCGGTCTTTCCCGAATACCTCGACGCCGACAGTGAACTCCTTCAGCGACTCCGCACGGCCTTGCATCGTTTCGTTAACGATGAACGTGAGAAACCGCTTAAGGCGGTCAGCCTGGCGAAAGGCCTTACTCGCCAGAATCCGGTTAAGCTGCTGTTGTACGGCAGACGGATCGAGCCCTACCGGCTCCGCCGCCGCTGTTTTAGTGTTCATGACGTCGAAATCTTACCGCCCTGGGCCGGTGTGAGTACAGGAACACGGCTGCGACCGCGGGCCAGCAGGGAGGGCCACTCCGGGCTTCTTCGTTACGGTATCAACACCGTTACTTGGGTGCCCTGCATTTGCCGATAGCTATACGATCGAGATCGTTAAGAGAGGTACATGATTCGCCGGCCGGCATCGTCCATTCCGATGTCGCCAAGGAGAAGCTGAGGCATGGCGGAATTCAGTCTGGCGAACCTGACCGTGCTCGGCTGTGCGCCTCCCGAGATGACGTATGTCGCGGCTCGCGCAGGATACGACTTCATCAGTCCGCGGCTGATCATGATGGGTGTTGCCGGAGAGACGAATCAAAATTACGACCTCTCGACGGACCGGGAAATGCTTCGGCAGACCAAGCGTGCCTTGGCCGACACAGGTCTGAAGGTTCACGATATCGAACTTGCCCGCATCCGCGACGATCTGGACGTCAAGAAGTTCATTCCTGCTATGGAGGTCGCTGCCGAACTTGGCGCTAAACACGTGATCTCGAGCGTCTGGACCGCCAACGAAACATTGGCGCTCGAGCGATTTATCGAGCTCTGCGAGCTTGCCCGGCCATTGGGACTCACGATCAACCTCGAATTTGTGACGTGGGCGAACGTGGTGAATTTGCAGCAGGCGATCGCGTTCCTCAACAAGGCAGAGTGCGAGAACACCGGCATCCTGATCGATATTCTTCATTTCAGCCGCTCGCGCGTTTCTCCCGACGAACTGGATCGCGTGCCACCGAAGTCGTTCAAGTTCGTGCACCTATGCGATGCGCCGGCCGAAATCCCGACGACGAAAGAAGGATTGATCCATGCCGGCCGCGACGAACGCTTTTATATAGGTGAGGGCGGGATCGACGTCGCCGGAATCATCAATCGGATTCCAGAGGTTCCTTATTCGATCGAGCTGCCACACATCACGCGGGCAAAAGAGTTGGGTTACGCGGAACACGCTTCGCGATGCATCGAATCGGCAAGAAAATATCTGGTGGAGCATCCACGATCTAGCAAGAACACTGCTCGTAAGGGTCGGGCACAGAACGCGCCTTCCTTCGCGACCAAGTGACAAATCGGACGACGTTCGGTTTAACCATCTGATTCGTACTTCAAAACTCTGCCACCGATGAAGACACCCGCGCATCCATCAAGAAAGCTCCTGCTTGGCCTCATAGGGGCCGGCCTGCAGGCTTCACGCACGCCCGCTATGCACGAAATGGAAGCGGCGGCGCAGGGTGTCACATGTCTGTACCAGCTCATTGATCTGGAAGTACTCGGAGTCGGTGTCGGCGCCCTTCCCGAGCTCCTGACGGCCGCCGAACGGATGGGCTTTGCGGGCTTGAATATCACGCACCCATGTAAACAGATAATTATCACACAGTTGTCGGAGCTCTCGGGCGATGCTCGCGCCCTAGGCGCCGTGAACACTGTCGTGTTGCGGGATGGGAAACGCTACGGCCACAACACCGACTGGATCGGCTTTTCGCGCAGCTTCCTTGAAGGTCTCCCCGGCGTCCCGATTGATCGCGTTGTGCAGCTCGGCGCCGGAGGCGGCGGCTCGGCTACGGCCTATGCCATGTTCAAGATGGGTGTCGGCCATCTCACGATTATCGACACCGACGCAGCTCGCGGAGCTGCTCTCGCCAACAAGCTTCAGGCATTGTTCGGCCGTGATCGCGTCGGCACATCCAATGACCTCGCCGACAGTCTGGCCCGCGCCAATGGTCTGGTCCACGCAACGCCCACCGGCATGAAGAACTATCCCGGAGTCGCCATTTCCCCCGACCTTCTCCGCAAAGACCTTTGGGTGGCCGAGATTGTGTACTTCCCGCTCGAAACCGAACTGTTGCGCGTCGCCCGCGCCTTAGGCTGCCGGACGCTCGATGGCAGCGGCATGGCTGTTTATCAGGCTGTGGAAGCATTTCGGCTGTTCTCGGGACTAGAGGCCGACGCGAAGCGAATGCATCAACACTTCCTTGCGCAGGTGCCGCGGTGACTTCCTCCGCAAAATCAGCTCCGTTACCGGCTACGCTGGCACGTTCGCGAGCGCGTTTCCAGGTTCTCGCCCTAATCTCGATCGGAACGATGATCAACTATCTCGATCGAACAGTTTTGGGGATTGCTGCGCCGCAGATGTCGACAGAATTGCACATTGCACCGGCCATCATGGGCATCGTGTTCTCGGCGTTCTCGTGGAGTTATGCCGTCGCGCAGGTTCCCGGCGGCTGGGTGCTGGATCGGGTCGGAACGCGCCTGACATATTTCTCCGCCGTTTTCTTCTGGTCGCTCTTCACACTGCTCCAGGGATTCGCAAACAGCGTCGCTTTGCTGCTGGGGTTCCGGCTCGGACTCGGGATCAGCGAGGCCCCGTGCTTTCCTACCAATAGCCGCGTCGTTGCTACATGGTTCCCCGAGCACGAGCGTGCGAAGGCGACGGCAATCTACACCGTTGGCGAGTACCTCGGACTGGCTTGTTTCAGCCCGCTGCTTTTCTGGATCTCGCGACGCTTCGGTTGGCGCTGGCTCTTTTTCGCCGTCGGAACAGTTGGAATCGCATTCGCGCTGCTCTGGCGCGCACTGTATAGGGAACGGGAAGAAATCGGTTCGGCAAACAAATCAATGGGGACATCTGCCCTGAATTGGGAGCAGATACGCGAACTCCTCCGTCATCGTCAGGTTTGGGGAGCGAGCATCGGGCAGTTTGGCGGGAATTCGACGCTA
>QHZC01000199.1:0-1311 GCA_003224515.1 Acidobacteriota bacterium | reverse complement strand
TCGGCGGCTTGTTCGGTGCCTCTACGATCATCTTGGCAAACTACGTGAAGGGCGAAGCGTTGCTCATTGCGATCTTCTCATTCGCCTTTTTCTGCCAGGGAATGACAGGCCTCGGTTGGGCTGTGATCTCAGATATCGCGCCTAAGGAGCTGATGGGAATAACCGGTGGCATCTTCAATTTCTCGTCCAACATGGCAGGGGTGATCACGCCGGTAGTCGTCGGGGATATCATCGGCAGAACAGATTCCTTTTTCTATGCGCTGGCTTACGTGGGGGCTGCAGCGCTACTCGGGGCTCTTTCGTACGTGTTTCTGCTGGGCGATGTAAAACGCATCGTCCTGCTTCCCGAAACCCGATGAAATGCGCCTTCTTTACCAGGTTTTAACGTCGGGTTTTAACTGTTCCGGTACGGTTACAACGTTGTTTCCAGGGCGGGCTAAAGCTAATTATTGCCCGCGGGAAGTCGATATGCACAGCTTAACGCACAAATCGGGCGCTTACTCGAACGTCGAAGTCAAAGACGTCAGTGACTACGTTCTTCCGCAGGGCAAAGTGGGAGAAACGGTAGCTTGCGGACGTCCCGTCGGTACCGAAGAGAAGATTGCCTCGTACTTGCTGGTTGAGTATCTCGAACGGCTCGGCGTCGAAGTGATCTTCGGTCTCTGTGGCCACACGATCGTCGGATTCCTTGATGCTCTCAGTAAGAGTAAGATTCGCTACGTCTCGGTTCGTCATGAGCAGGTCGCCGCACACGCTGCCGAAGGTTATGCTCGCGTAACCGGAAAATCCGGAGTCCTCCTGACGCACCTCGGTCCCGGGCTCTCCAACGCGGTGACGGGTATTGCTAACGCCGCTCTCGACTCCATTCCCATGGTGGTGTTCGCAGGGGACGTACCTTCGTATTTTTTCGGCCGCCATCCGCACCAGGAGATCAACCAGTTCCTTGACGGCGGGCAGTTCGAACTCTGTCGTCCCTTCTGCAAGCGCGTTTATCGCGTAGATCGCGTGAATGACCTTCCACGTATTGTTGAGCGAGCTTTCCATCTGAGCGTCAGCGGCCGTCCCGGGCCCGTGCTCGTGGACATTCCGATGGATCACTTTTCATCGAACCTTTTCGTTGACGCCTTCGCAAAGGTGCCGCCACAGGTCACGAAGCCATCACTCGATGCGGGAGCGGCACAGCTGATAGTGGAAACTCTCGCCGAAGCGAAGAATCCGGTTCTTTATGCCGGCGGTGGCGTCACCACGGCGATGGCCGAAGGCGCTCCCGAATTGCTCAACGAGTTGGCTGGACTGTTGGAGCTTCCCGTT
>QHZC01000011.1 GCA_003224515.1 Acidobacteriota bacterium | reverse complement strand
TGTTGCGTTTCTTTTTCTCGTCCTTTACCGGGTTCTCTCGTTGGCGTACCTGCTTTGCCATTGGCGCTGTTTCCGCCTCGCTGCGGGTGAGCTACATCATACTCTTCATAGGCGCGGATGATCTGTTGCACCAGGTTGTGCCGCACCACGTCCTTCTCCCCGAACTGCACCACGCCGATCCCGTCGATTTTCCCGCAAACTTCCAGCGCTTCGACCAAGCCGGACTTCTTCCCCTGCGGCAAATCGATCTGCGTCACGTCTCCGGTGATTTTCATTTGCTCGCTTGTCGTGTTCTGCGCCTCGTCGAGAATCACAAACGAATCATTCAGTGTTCTGCCGCGCATGAACGCCAGAGGCGCGACTTCGATAATTCCTTTCTCCAAGAAGCGCTCTAGTTTGTCCGCGTCCAGCATGTCGTAGAGCGCGTCATACAGCGGCCTCATGTACGGATCGATCTTCTGCTGCAACGTGCCCGGCAAAAAACCGAGCCGCTCTCCCGCTTCCACCGCGGGCCGCGCCAGAATGATGCGGTTCACTTGCTTTGTGAGAAGCGCGCTCACCGCCATGGCCACGGCGATGTAGGTTTTCCCGGTGCCACCGGGACCGATGCCGAACATCATGTCGTGCTTCTCGATTTCTTCCATGTAGCGGCGTTGGCTCGCGTTCTTCGGAGTGACCTGTTTCTTCCCGAATGAACGCACCCGCCCGTGCTCAAACATCCCGCGCGGCGATTCGTGCGGTTCCTCCGTCGCCACGCGCATCAGCGACTTCACCTCCGCAGCGGAAAGCGTCCGCCCATGCCGCGTGAGGTGGTTGTACTCCTCCACAATCTTCACCGCCTGGTCGACGCTGTCCTGCTCGCCTTCGATCGTCAGCCGCGTGTCGTGGAGATGCGTGCGCACGCGTAGTGAATCCTCGAGCACGCGCACATTTTCATCCAGCGTGCCAAAGAAGGGTTCGATTTGTCCGGAAATGTGAACGGTACGTTGAACGGTACGCCGCATCCAATTGGAAAGTTTTCCTGTTACCGGAACCGGGTGGCCGATGGAATTCCTCCTCTAAGGGAGAAACTCATTACACCCTACCCGACCACCGCGTCAGGGTCAAGTTACGGGATCATGATGCGAAACCATATCCTTTCAGATGGCCTGGGCGCTCCACTACTTTGATTCCTTTTCCGCCATCGCAACTTGGATCGCCTTTTCGGCCACCGTCGCCATCACCGCGTATCCGGCAGCGTTGGGATGGAGGTCATCCCCACTGATTTCCTTTTTTAGCAGTCCCCGGTCGTCCACCATGACGGAAAAATAGTCGAGATAAACATGGCTTTTCTAGCCAAACGAGAAGACCGCGGGAGCTGTTTGGTTCGAACGCAAGGCGAAATCAAACCAGTTTGTCTTGCGCGTCACTGTCAGCGGCGTGGTCTTTGAATTCCCGCTTTCCTTCAATCACGAAAAGTAAGCGACGCTAGAAGCCCTCGCCCTGCCCTTCTTCCCCGGGTGGGCGGGCTTCGTTTTTATGCCGTCTTTTAGGTTGCTTTGTTAAAAGCGTTGCGCTAGTCCGCAGCCACCGCACGCGTTTTTGCCCATTCGCGAATGGCCTGCACTTCTTCGGCGCGTGTCACACTGAGAGGCTGTGTGCTCCGAGTTTCCGCGATCAGGATTTCCGTGCTCAGCTGCTGCTTGCTGCTGAACGCCGTGTACAGACCCGCCACAATGGCTTGCTCGATCTCCGCGCCGGAAAAGCCGCTGCTGGAAGCAGCCAGCTTGCCAAGATCGAACGCCGCCACATCGCGGCCACGCTTTTTCAGATGCAGCGCGAACAGGGCCGCTCGCACTTCCGCATCCGGCAAATCCACGAAGAAAATCTCGTCGAAGCGTCCTTTGCGAAGCATTTCCGGCGGCAGGACCTTGATGTTATTCGATGTCGCCGCAAGGAAGACCCCGCTCTCGCGGTCTTGCATCCACGTCAGCAGCGTGGCCAGCAATCGCTGCGAGAGCCCGGCATCCGCGTCGCCGCTTGATCCCGCAGACGCAAACGCCTTTTCGATTTCATCGATCCACAACACCATGGGCGCTAGCTTCTGCGCCAGCTCCAACGCCTTGTGCAGCCGCCGTTCGCTCTCACCAACATATTTGTCGTACAGTGCGCCGGCGTCCAACCGCGCCAGTTCGTATCCCCATTCTCCGGCCACGGCCCGCGCCGCCAGGCTCTTGCCGCAACCCTGCACTCCGGTGATGAGGATGCCCTTCGGTGGCACCAGTCCGAATTGCTGGCCTTCCGGGGTCAGCGCGCTCTTTCTCTTCCCCAGCCAATCGCGCAGGTGCTGTAATCCCGCCACGTCACCAAATGATGTATCCCTTCGCACCGTTTCGATCAGTCCTTCGGTCTTCAGCGTTTCTCGTTTGGTATCCAGTACCGCGTCCAGCAATCCCATATCAGCTTTGCCACGGGCCATCACAGATTTGCGCAGAGCACGCAGAGCCTCCTCTTCCGGCAGTCCCACGAGATTCCGTGCAAGCTGGCTCATCGCGGCAGCATCCAGGGCCAAGGGAATATGCTGCTCGCGATTCAATTCCGCCAGCACCTGCTTCACGCCCGGAAGCAGATCCTCCGCCGCCGGCAAACCCAGTTGAAAGGGTATCGCATCGCCCTGCAGATCCGGTGGCACTTCTATCGCCGCACCCGTGAGCACAATCGATCGCCGTACGGTTCGAAACTTTTCCGCCAAGTCCCGTAATCGGCGGCAGATTTTGTCGTTCTCACAGTACCGCGCAAAATCCTTCAATAGAAAAATCCCATCGCCCTGAATCAGCGCGGTGTTCGAAAGCGCCTGCTCGGGAT
>QHZC01000190.1:19115-20454 GCA_003224515.1 Acidobacteriota bacterium | reverse complement strand
CAAGGATGGCGCGGTCCACGAATTCTTCGGCGCGGAACCGATAGTCGATGATTGCACCGGTGCGGAGGTTTCTCATGCGGGTCTGCATCGAGCCGCGCTTGTTGCCGGGTGTGCGGTGATCGACGCTGAAGATGGTGAAAAGTTGGCCCTCGTGCTGGATGACCATGCCGGGGCGGAGTTGTGTCGCTTTGACGCTGCTCATTGTTTTTGTGGCCCCGACCGGGTCGGGGCCGACAGCTCCCTAGAAAGTTTGCTGATTTCGGAAATTCCGGCGGGCGGGCTAAAGTTCGCCCCTACGCTGCTCGCGGAATGACTCGAGGCACGTTGGCACGAAATCCATGTCCAGCGCGAATCATCAGTATAAGTTGCCTCATTCCCGGCGGTCAATCTGCCGTCCTCGCTGGCCCCGCTGGGCCATGAGCCCCCTTGAAACAGCAATGTTTCCTCCGCTGGAGAAACCCTGGGGTTCTGCGGTAACCGGCATTCCGGAATAGTGGACGTGAACCAAGCGCCATCGACCTTGTTCCTTGCGATAGAGCTGTGTTTCCCTGCCGTGGGTCGTCAGGGGAGAGCCATCTTTTCTGAACTGGGCAGCGAAATCCCAATAAAACTCGGCCCAGGCCGCGTCCCCGTAAACATGAACGGAAACGTCATGAACACTCAGTTTGCGTTCCGAGAAGGCATCGCCCATCAGACGCATGTAGACATTTTGCTTGATTTGCTCGAAACCGTGCTCATGGCCCAACGGGTGGATAAAAGAGACGTCCGGCGAATCCAACCAGACCTCAGCAGCGAGAGCAGTGTCGGCACCATCAATGGATTTCGCGTATTTCTCAATCAAGCCCCGGATCACACTGCCGTCGGTGGGTGTTTCCGCTGACGAAACGTTCCCACGGGCCTCACCTTTTTCTCCTTTTGTGCGTGTTGGCGCGGCTTCCGCCATGATCCTTTCGATTTCATCCGGATCGCGGGGGAGTTGTTCGCTGAGCAGCTTGTGGCCAGTTTCGGTGATGAGGACGTCGTCTTCGATGCGCACCCCGAGATTCTCCTCGGGAATGTAGATACCGGGCTCAATGGTGATGACCATGCCGGGCTGGAAAGGGGCACAGTACTCGCCGGGGTCGTGGACGTTCAAGCCAATGTGATGGCCGAGGCCGTGAATGAAATAGCTGCCGAGCGGCTTGTCGTGGAGATCCTTTCCGTGAGAATTGATGTAATTGTAGGCAATCTTGTGGACGCTCTTGCCGCCCTTATTACAGAAGTCCATCCCCGGCTTTAGAGCGGCGAGGGCGGCGTTTTGCGCACCGAGGACGATGTCGTAGATTTCGCGCTGGCGCGG
>QHZC01000190.1:0-19013 GCA_003224515.1 Acidobacteriota bacterium | reverse complement strand
GAGTTCGGCCCGGCGACAACAATCGGGGCGTAACCCTCCGATTCCGATCCGCCCCAGGCATGGATTTCAATCATTTTTGCGGCCACGTGATATTCGTAGAGGCCTGGGCGCATCAACTTCATCGCTTCAAGGTGGGAGTCCACGGACAAGTCAATCGCTTGTTTCAGAAAGGCGATTTCGCCGGGTGACTTGATCTGGCGCAGGGCCGTGATCGCGGCGCGAATGTCCTTCAGCTTGGCCTGCGGTGCAGCGAGCTGCAGCCAATCGACAACGGCTTTCTCGTGCGGGTAACCGCCAAGTTCTTTTTGATAGGGAAGAATGGTATAGAAATTCGAAAATGTCTTCGCAAGATTCTCCACCACCGAGCGGAAGTCGCTCTCGAAAGATTTTACGGCAATAAATCCGGCGCGCGCTTGGATGCCAGGGTCCGAGGGTGACATGCGGACGCCATTCCATTTCTCTTTCTGTGAATTCTTTGCCGGGAGAAAAAGAGTTTCGCGCGGAACGTTCGGGACATCGCCCTTCTGGCCCGCGGGAAGGATAATCAGGCCGGCGCCTTCTTCATTGTGGCCGGTGAGGTAGTAGAAATTCTCTTCCTGGGCAAAAACGTAGGCCTCTGAAACTTCCTCACGGCCCGTGAAACCCCAAAGTATGATCGGCCCATCGGCCTGTGCCGCCAGCTTGGCGCGGCGTTCCACGTAGACGCTCCAGGTAGAGCCATCCCAAAACCGCTACGGTTGCCAAACGCCAAAAATCACGCGACCACACCCACCCCGGGCGAGCACTCATCCGTACACCTCGAAACCACCAGTTGGTTGATGCACCCACAGGGCATGTGGGTTTGCGGCGTGCCACTCACAGCCGGGCAATTGTAACTGAAACGTCCGGCCTGCCGAAATATCCGGTTAACCACAACACCTCATTGAGGGTGGAACGGCCATAGGCACGGATCGTACGACGCGATAAGCACTGTCGTCCCGTTTCCGTACGTCGCTGGCTCGCTTGCAGGCGGGGAATTCACATCGCGTATTCGGCGGCGGTGATCATAGCACTGATCCGAATGCCACTTTCCAAGTGGGCTGGGCATAAATGGGCGAGCATGAGGATGCAGCAACTTAGGTTTCAGCTTCTCTAGCTCTGCCGACTTGCTAGTGGGCCAAGACGTTCAAATCCGGCCAGGCACGGTGACGTCGACCGGCGGTGTCATTGCAGTGACGACGGACCTGGTGCGCTTGTGGCCGTCGAGATCACCGGCCAAGTCGGAAGCATAAACCCCGAGAATGGCACTTTCACGCCGACCAACCTTTCGCGCTTGTTCGCCGGCGCAGCGCCGCCCGTCACCACGATTACCGTCCATATGCTTTCGCAAATGGACTTTGAGGACTTTCCGAACCAGACTTCGCTGGCTGTGGGCAACACGGTAGCGGTGCAGGGACTGCTGTTCAACACTCCGGGAACACTGACGCTGCTGACCAGGACCGTCAGCGATCACCCCGGCGATTGAGTGGGGGCCACTCCTTTTTTTCCAGTAGGGGCAGGCCGCGCGCGATCGCGGGAGGCTTGCTGCGCCTGCGTTGCTAGCCTGGCATCATTCCCGCGGCAAAGACTCGAACGCGCGGGAGAATAAACGACGGACATGCCGCGCGGCTCAATCGCGAAAGAAGTCCATGAGTATCCGCGAGACTCGATCCGGTTCTTCGTGCTGGAGCCAATGCGTGGCGTTGGCGAAGGTGAGTAGTTCGCCGCTCGAACAATAGCGCAGACTTTCCTGAGCCATTTCGGTCAGGAGGAAAGCGTCGCGTTCGCCCCAGAGAATGCGAGTGGGAACGCGGACGGTTTTGTCCTGAAATTTGACGCGAGTGCGAAACAGGGCGCGGTACCAGTTGATCATGGCGGTGAGAGCGCCGGGCTGCGACCACGCGGCGCGATATTGGGCGAGATCGTCGGCGGAGAAAGTCCCCGGCCGGCTAGAACGGAGAAGCGCTTGCGATCCGGCGCGGAAATGGAAGGCCGAGAAAAGGGCTTCCGGCAGCCAGGGGAGTTGGAAGAAGAACACGTACCAACTGCGGAGAAATTGACGCGGACGGGTGCTGAGAAATTTACGCATCACCGAGGGATGAGGGACATTGCGAGTTGATCGGCAATGGCGATGACGTCGGAGACCAGTTCAGAGACCGCGTAAGAAGCAACGCCGGATGGTTTGCTGCTGAGAGTGGCCGCGCTGGTCGGGGACGACGACTCGAAATCCCGCGGCGGCCAGCGGCTCGATTTGTCTGTGCCATCCATACCAGAATTCCGGGAAGCCATGGAGAAGAAGGACGACGGGGCCGTCTTGGGGGCCAGCAGCAATCGCGTGCAAGCCTACGGCTCCATTTTTGAATGAGAGGTTTTCCACGGAGCGTCCGCCGCTCATGCAGTGTAGCTTTGACGGCGACGTTGCACACGCGAAAAGCGAAACGATACCAATCTGACCGTCAGGCAACTTAAGAGAATCAGAAGCCCGGCGCGCCGGAGGTAGCAGGGCGCATTTCGGGGGCGTTGACGCCGAAGCGGAGGCGCGCGAAGTAAGTTTGCCCGAGGGACATTGCGCCGGTGTAGAGGTAGCCCCAAACGAAGAGCAGCAGGAACGGCACGGTAGCGTAGTTTTCATTGAGCATGGCATACACCACAGTCGAAGAGAAGTACAAACCTAAAAGAATTTCCGCGTAGGGCATCCAGCCGGCTTTGTTTTTGTAGGATTTTTTCGCGAACGTGCCCCTCTTGCCTTCGATATTGAATTTTGGTGTGCGGGTAAATTCGCTTTTTTTGCCGAGCAGCGCTTCGATCACCGCTTGCGCGTTGCGTACGGAAATTCCTATGCCCGTGGCCATGACGAACGGCAAATAGAGAAAAGTGCGCCGCCACGTCTTGGGGCGAAGCTCTCTTTGCGCCACGAGATAGAAGCTGGAGATGGAACAGGTGGAAGCGAGGAAGAGCGGCAGGTCGATCACCAGCATCTCGAACCAGCCCTGATAGAAGCGCACGATCATCGCCGGCAGCAGCATGGTGGAAAGCAGGATCATCAGCGGGTAGCTGATGTTGCCGGTTAGGTGGAAGAATGCTTCTGCTTTGATGTGCCAAGGCGCGTCGGACTTCAAAACTTTCGGGAGGATTTTCTTTGCCGTCTGCATCAGGCCCTTGGCCCAGCGCGCTTGCTGCGCCTTGAAGCCGTTCATGTCCACGGGAAGCTCGGAAGAACATTCGATGTGCGGGAGATAAAGGAATTTCCAGCCTTTGAGCTGCGAGCGATAGGACAGATCGGTGTCCTCGGTCAGGGTGTCGTGCTCCCAGCCGCCCGCATCGTCAATGGCTTTGCGGCGCCATACGCCGGCGGTGCCGTTGAAATTAAAGAAAGTGCCGCGGCGGGAACGTGCGCCGTGCTCAACGACGAAATGGCCGTCGAGAAGAATGGTTTCGACGTTGGTCAGCAGGGAATAGTCGCTATTGAGGTAGGTCCAGCGCGTCTGCACCATGCCGATTCTGTCGCCGCCAGCGGGATTCATGAAATAAGGGATCGTGCGGCGCAGAAAATCGGGTTCGGAATTCGCCCTTGGTGGTTTTCAAGCCGTTTTCCAGAGCGCCGGCTTTGTAGCCTTCGCGGCTGGTGCGATGGACGTAAACGATGGGCATGCCCTGTGCGGCGTGGCGCTCGACGCAGGCGCGAGCCACGTCGCGGGTTTCGTCGGTGGAATCGTCGAGGACCTGCACGTCCAGGAGTTCGGGCGGGTAGTCGAATCGCGACACGGCCTCGACGAGACGCTCTATGACGTAGCGCTCGTTGAAGATGGGCAACTGAACGGTGACGCGAGGCCAATCGGCCACCGGGGGCGGAGCCGGGGGAATGTTTCTTGAATACACGAAGTAGTCGTACACCAGCCAATAGCGGTGCAGGCCGTAGACCGCAAGGACGAGAAGGACGATGAAATAAGGAATCATCATCGCGAGGTCGAAGGCATTGGCGTGATAGATGCCGGCAAAAGTCTTATCGGTGATTTTGTGCCAATAGTGGTTGATAGGGTTTTGCGCCGCGAGAGATGCCGTAAGTAGAAGTGTAACCATCTGTGTGACGCACTACACTAGTCAATGCGCCCGAATCAGCGGAGTTGGCAGACAGCCGTTAGGGTACGAGAACGATTTTCCCCGCGGCCCCCGGTTGGAGGATTTCTTTGTGGGCCCGCGCTGCTTCCGCAAGCGGTAGTTCTTTGCCGACCACTGGGCGCAGCGTGCCGTTTTCGAGGCCGGCAATCAGGCCGGCATGAATGTCGGCTTCTTCCGCGGGCGTAATGGCCCAGAGCGTAAAGCCCCGGGCCGAGGCTCGGCGCAGCATCAAGTCCCGCGGGTTAATGGTGATCTCGCCGCGATTGCCGATGATGATTACACGTCCATTCGTGGCGAGAAGCTTCAAATCGGTCGAAAGGTTCACGTTGGCCAACATTTCAAGAACAATGTCCACACCGCGGCCGTCGGTGGCCTTCAGGATCTCTTCCTGATACCCCGCCTTGCTGTGATCGAAAACCTGATGCGCGCCCTCGCGCTTTGCAAGATCGATGCCTTTTTGCGTTCCGGCCGTGCCGAAGATAGTGAGGCCCATGGCGTGCGCCATTTGTACTGCTGCGCTGCCGACTCCGCCGCTCGCCCCGTGCACGAGAACTGTTTCCGACGCGCGGGCTTCCGCCGAATGGTGTAGGGCATGGTACGCCGTGCCATAGGGCACCCAGACGCCGGCACCCTGCCCGAAATTAATCTTACCGGGCAAAGAATGCACTTGTTCTTCCAGCGCGAGAGCATATTCCGCGTACGCGCCGGTGACCGTTTTTGCGGTATAGACGCGATCGCCCGGCTTCACTTTTTTAACGCCATCGCCGACGGCTTCGATGACTCCCGCAGCGTCTGAACCTGGTGTGTAGGGAAGCGGAGGTTTCACGGCGTAAGTGCCCGCACGCATATAAGTGTCATAGGGATTGACGCCCGCGGCGTGGATGCGGACAAGAACTTGCCCCGCGGCGGGCTTGGGGGTGGGGACTTCTTCGAGCTGGAGAACTTCGGGACCACCGAATTGATGAACCAGGATGGCCTTCATTGTTTCTCTCCAAAGAAAAAGTCCACGAACAAGGAAAGTAGCGGCAAGCCGCCACTATCCAGGGCAGATCAGAAGTGGTCATCGGCGACGACAGTGGCCACTTCTTTATCGATGAGCCCCGCGGACTGCGCCCAGGCCGTAGTTTGCCAATTGTCTTTCTCTTTTTTCAGGGGAATCCAGGGCGGCAGCGTCTGGTTTAGATAATTGGCCAGCGCATAGATGTAGGGCTCATACATTTTGCGAAACGTGGTGAGTTTGCGGTCAGCTTCTTCTCCGTCGTGAAGCTTCATGCCGTGCTGGGCGAGGATGTCGCGGATTTGGCGCAAGTCTTCGGAGGGCAGGCGGTCGTGGGGCAACGCCTTGGGCGCCGTGCCGAAGACTTGCGAAAGGTCGACGACGGCGTGGCGCGCAACGGCAAATGTAAGCTCGGCCTGTTTTTCGCAGGCGCCCTCGATCCCAACGATAGCCAGAGCGCAAGTGTCCAGAATTGCTGTGAGCGAAGCGATCCAAGATTGATTGTCGTGCTGCGATCGAAAATAGGCGAGCACGGGGTACGAGAGATGGCTCTCCATCAGCTCGGCACACCAAAGCTCCCAATCCTTGAGGAGTACGGCGAGGGCGTCCTGGCCCTGAAGGTAGCTGTGGCGGCGAAGCAGTTCGGCGGCGGTGGGTGGCGTGCCGGCGCGGGAATCGAGAAGCGAGATGTTCACTTCGCGCTTGGAGAACGAGCCGTAGATGAAAGGCAGGTAGCCAATGACGGCAGCAAGAAAACCGAAACCAAAACCAGCCTCGGTGACGACCAGGGCGCGGGACAAGCCGGAACGCGGAATGACGTCGCCCAGGCCGAGAGTGAAGAAGGTCGTGCCGCTGAGATAGACATCCGTCAGGAACCCGGGCCGGCTCCCCGTCATCTCCACGGCGGAGCCCGCGCCGTATTGCATGAGGCCGAAGCCGAGAACCAGGCCGACGGCCCAAACCCCGACGAGAACCAGAAGCGAGAGCGGGCCATAGAACCCCAGCAAGGCTTCACGGGTTTTGCGCTTAGGGATGAGGCAGATCACCAATTTCCACGTTTTCCAGGTCGAGCGGTAAAAAAGGCGAGCGAGGCGGAATTTTCGCGTTACCCGGCGCGGGAGAATGATAGCCTCGAACGCGTCCCAGAGCACGATCAGAAAGATGGCAACACCTGCAGCGAACGCTCCCGGAGCTGGAATCATGTGCGGCATTGTACCTGTTCGGCCCCTTCGATGAGAAGGTTCGGTAAGAACGTTCCGCGACAAAGTCCGGTGGGTAAGAGCGTTCCGTGAGGACGTCCGATGAGAATGTCCGGTGAGAACACCCGGGTTCTAGGATTCCAGCCGGGCGCTGACACTGATTTCTGCCTTGAAGAGTTTCGACACGGGGCAGCCGGTTTCCGCGGCTTTGACGGCCGCGTCGAATTTGGACTTGTCCGCTCCCGGAACACGCGCGACCAGGTCGAGATGGCTCTTGGTGATTGCGAAACCGTCGGGAAGCTTGTCGAGGGTAATTGTTGCCGTCGTCTCGAGCTTGCTTGCCGTCATGCCGGCGTTTCCGAGTTGAGCGGAGAGCGCCATGGTGAAACAGCCGGCGTGAGCCGCGGCAAGCAGCTCTTCCGGATTGGTGCCGACGCCATTTTCGAACCTCGTGCTGAAAGAGTATTGCGTTTGCTTCAGCACGCCACTATCCGTCGAAATGGAGCCCTTGCCATCTTTCAGACCTCCCTGCCAAACCGCGGATGCTTTGCGCTGCATGATTTCTCTCCTTTTGGCTCTTTCGTTCTTTTTGAATCCAGAGAATTCGATTCCGGAGCTTCTTGGAAGGGTATATTCAGAAAATGACCTTGTCGAGAAAGCTTTGCGGACACGGATGAGCACAGACCTGCAAGGAGTCGCGCACCGACCTTGGCCTCTGCCCGCAGGACCATGGGTGATGGCGCAGACTTGGCACGACTTGCTCTTTGCGCACTGGCCGGTAGACGCTAGATTGTTGCGCCCCCTCCTGCCTCCGCAGTTGCATATCGACGCCTTTGAAGGGCATGCCTGGCTCGCCGTAGTTCCGTTTCGCATGACCGGTGTGCGGCTCCGTGGGGCGCCTGCGGTGCCAGGACTCTCGTCATTTCCTGAATTGAATGTCCGCACCTACGTTACCTGCGGCGCAAAGCCCGGCGTGTGGTTTTTTAGTCTGGACGCGGGTAACTCCCTGGCCGTGGCCATCGCGCGGGCCTGGTTTCATCTGCCGTACTTCCGTGCACGGATGAGCTGCAGAGAACGCAATGGCGGGATCGAGTACGCCAGCCATCGGGCCCACTCCGGAGCCGCTTCTGCTGCATTGCGAGCACGCTACCGTCCGGTTGGCCCAATCTTTCTTCCTCGGCCTGACACAGTCGAACATTTTCTGACGGAACGCTACTGCCTCTATGCCCTCGACGGCAGCGGTCGGCTCATTTGCGTTGAGATTCATCATCCACCGTGGCCGCTGCAGCGCGCCGAAGCAGAATTCGAACGAAACACCATGACCGAGCCATTGGATATTGCGCTCGCCGCTCAGCCGCTTCTGCATTTTGCCCGTAGGCAAGATGTCCTGGTGTGGCCACCAGGAAAAATCTCGTAACCGGCCCGCGATCGCCTACCACTTGTGAAAGATAAAGAACGCGGCGACCACGATAAAGGCGAAGCCGACGCCGTAATTCCATTTGAATTTGTCGCCGAGATAGAGCACCGAAAAAATGGGGAAGACCGAAAGGGTGATGATCTCCTGAATGGTCTTCAGTTGCGCGGCAGTGAATTGATAGGAGCCAAAGCGATTCGCGGGCACCTGGAAGCAGTATTCGAAGAAGTCGATTCCCCAACTAACCATGATTACTTTCCAGAGGGCCTCGCTTCGGTACTTCAAGTGGCCATACCAAGCGACAGTCATGAAGATGTTGGATACCGTAAGCAATAGAATCGTTCGCATTCGAAATGGCGCTCCTCGCAAGGTGCAGTGGCACAGATTTGAGACGCGAGAAGATTCACTGAAGTTGCAGTTTGGAAACGCAGTGGTGCCCTGAGATTCGAGACCGCTTGGTCATGCTTCGACCAGAACGGCATCACAATTATAGAGAGGAACGGCGAGCCCTTGAATGGTCTCTAGTATTGTTTTTCCTTGGCTGACACATCCTGGAAGACTCGGGGCTTCTGCGACCCCGTAGCCAATTTCACCGGGATAGAGAATTGCCTGTCGCATCGAATGAGCTCTCGAGAAAAGTCTGCCACGGGCCTCACACGTTGAGCGTAAGGGAGACTAGGTCCGGCCGCACCGGCGCCGGAAGCGGCGGCAGCTTCGAGCGGTCGACCGGATGATAGAGCGTATCGCGCTCGACGGGCACGCGGCCGGCGGCTCGGATCAGGCGTTCGAGTTCATTGCGCGGCGTAAACTCGGAAGTTTTCGCGCCGGCGTCGTGATAAATCTTTTCCTCTACCACGGTGCCGTCAAGGTCGTTGGCACCGAAGCGCAGTGCAATCTGCGCGATGCTCGGCGTGAGCATGATCCAATACGCTTTGATGTGATCGAAATTATCGAGCATCAACCGGGACACGGCGATGTTGCGCAGATCGGCGTAGCCCGTCGGCTTCGGAATGTGCGAGAGCGCGGTGTTGTCCGGATGAAACGCCAGCGGGATAAACGCCACGAAGCCATGCGTCTGGTCTTGCAGCTCGCGCAGTTTGACGAGGTGGTCGACGCGCTCTTCTTCCGTTTCCACGTGCCCGTAGAGCATCGTGGCGTTGGAGCGCAAACCGATCTCATGGGCCTGTCGCGCAATGTTCAGCCACATCTGTCCGCTGACTTTGTGATCGCAGATAATCCTGCGTACCCGGGGATGAAAAATTTCCGCGCCGCCGCCTGGCAGCGAATCAACACCGGCTTCTTTCAATTTGACCAGCGTTTCTCTGGTCGATAGCTTTGCGATGCGCGCAAAATAGCCCACCTCGACCATCGTGAATGCTTTCAGGTGCACGCCCGGGCAGCGCTGCTTCAGCCCGCGAATCATCTCCAGGAAATATTCGAATGGCAAATCCGGGTGCAGGCCGCCGACGAGGTGGAATTCCAGCGCGCCTTCGCGCACGCCCTGTTCGGCGCGGGCGTAAATTTCTTCCAGGGAGTAACTGTACGCGCCCGGCGCGCGCGGGTCGCGGCCAAAGGCGCAGAGCTTGCAATGAGCGACACATATGTTTGTCGGATTGATGTGCCTGTTGACGTTGAAATAGGTGACGTTGCCGTGTTTTTTTTCACGCACGTGATTCGCCAGCCAGCCAGCGGCCAGCAGGTTGGGCGAGCGGTACAACGTGATGCCGTCATCGAAAGAAAGCCTCTCGCCGGCAAAAATCCTGTCGGCAATCGGTTTCAACCGCTGATCGGTAATCGTAAGTTCGCTCATTTCGAATCCGTCGAAAAATTCAAACGCGCCAAACTGCCGCGGCAGCGCCCCAGAACAGCAAGAACAACATACTAATATAACCGTTCACGGTGAAAAACGCAGCGTCCAGCCTGCTGAGGTCACCTGGTTTGACAAGAGAATGTTCGTAGCCCAGCAGAGACGCGACCACGGCAATGCCCGCCCACGCCGGCCACGGCAAGCTAAAAGCGAACGCTAGCCATGCGAGAAGCGCGATCACAGCGATGTGCATTATTCGCGCGATCAGCAACGCCTTGGCGATCCCGAATTTCTTGGGCACGGAGAAAAGACCGGCGCGCTGATCGTAGGCAATATCCTGGCAAGCGTAGAGCACGTCAAATCCGCCGACCCACAGCGTAACCGCCGCACAAAGGATGAGCATGCCCGGATCCAGGCTGCCGGTGATGGCGATCCAAGCGGCAGCGGGTGAGATGCCCAGCGCAAACCCGAGAAAGAGATGCGACCAGCTGGTGAAGCGCTTGGTGAAGGAATAGAAAAACAGAATGGCGATGGCCAGCGGCGCCAGCTTCAGAGCGAGCGGATTCAATTTCCAGGCCGCGACGAAAAATACCGCCACGGCAACCAGCGTGAAAAACCACGCGAATTGCAACGTGACCGCGCCCGTCGGCAGCGCTCGCTGTTTCGTTCGCGGATTCTCGCGATCAAAGCGAAGATCTGCGATGCGGTTCATGGTCATCGCCGCGGAGCGTGCCGCCACCATGGCGGCGATAATCCACAGAATCTGACGCAGCGAAGGCCAACTGTGGCGAGTTGCACGTGCCGCCAGCAGCGCGCCCGTAAGCGCAAACGGCAGTGCAAAAACGGAGTGCTCGAACTTGATCATTTCGAGCACGGTTTTGATGCGGCTGAGCATTTCTGAATTGCGTGCTACTTCACGCCTCCGCTTTTTTCGACGCGGGCGTGCCCGTCCAGCGGTGCATCTTCCCCTGTGGGAGATTGATTTGTGCCAGGACGCGGCAAACGTACTGCGTCACAAGATCGTCGATCGTTTTCGGCTGATGATAAAACGCCAGTATGGCGGGCATAATGACGGCGCCCGCTTGCTGCGCTCGAAGCATGTTCTCCAGATGCACGCGATTGACCGGCGTGTCGCGAACACACAGAACGAGCTTTCGGCCTTCCTTGAGCATCACGTCCGCCGCTCGCGCGATCAGATCGTCGCTGATGCCGTTTGCAATCGCGCCCAGCGTTCCCATGGAGCACGGAACGACCACCATGGAATCCACCGCGTAGCTCCCGGAAGCGATCGCAGCGCCGACGTCTTTGTTCGGCAGGACGTCGATCTTGGCAACCGGATGGCCTAGGATGCGGCTTGGGAGTTGCTTCAAATCGCCGGAGGTAATGCCAAGCTCTTCCGTAAGCAGCCGCTGCCCGGCTTCCGTGACCACCAGATGTACGCGCGCCACGCACGGGTCCTCTTCGAGTAACAGCAGCGTCTTCTGCGCGAGGATCGCTCCACTGGCGCCGGTCACACCTACGGTGACAATTTGTTTTTGCGTGTCAGGCATATTTTCTACGCGGGTAGAATCAGTTTCGCAGTGGTGCTGAGGCAAGTCAAGCTAAGGCAATCGTCCCCTGCAATGATAGAATTCGCGGCGGTCGGAGATTATGAATCAAAGTGAGCTGCTGAAAATTCTGGAATCCGTGAAGGTGGGCGACCTCGCTCCGGACAGGGCCATCGAGCGCCTAAAGCATTTGCCATTCGAAGATCTCGATTTTGCAAAGGTGGATCATCACCGCGCGCTGCGGCAAGGTTTTGCCGAAGTGGTTTTGGGCAAAGGAAAAACACCCCAGCAGGTGGCGAAAATTGTGCGCGCCATGCTGTGCAAGAAAGATTCGCGGCACAACATCCTAGTGACCCGCGCGGACAAAAACATTTTTGCGGCCGTGAAACGCGCGTGCGGAAAAGACGCGTGCAACGCGAAGTTTCACGAGTTGTCGGGCGCGATCGCCATCGAGCGCATCCAGGAAATTACCGGAAAAGGAACGATCCTCGTGGTTTCCGCCGGGACCAGCGACATCCCCGTCGCCGAAGAGGCGCTTCTCACGGCCCGTATGATGGGCAACCGCACCGAGCATTTGTACGACGTTGGCGTCGCCGGGATTCACCGCCTGCTCAAGCATCGAGAAAAATTGACGCAGGCGCGCGTGATTATTTGTGTTGCCGGAATGGAAGGCGCGCTTCCCAGCGTCGTCGGCGGCCTCGTCGCGATACCGGTCATCGCCGTTCCCACCAGCGTCGGCTACGGCGCAAGCTTCGGCGGCGTCGCCGCACTCCTCGGCATGCTCAATTCCTGCGCCTCCAACGTCACCGTCGTCAACATCGACAACGGTTTCGGCGCTGCTTGCGTGGCTTCCTGCATCAACCGTTGCTGATGCGACTACCGATTCACGGCTTTAACAGAACTTTCATCACCCCGGGACGTTGTGCGAAACGAATGGCTGCTGTCGCTTCCGCGAGCGGAAACGCGCGCGTAATGAGGTCCCGCGGATTCACATCTCCCGCTTGCAGTAGTGCAAGGGCCTTATCAAACGGCCCACAACGCGAACCAACGACAGTAATTTCCTTAACAACGATCGGCCATGTTTCCACTGGTGTGGCCCCATGGAACGTGGATTTCAGCACCAGCGTACCGCGCGGCTCGGTGATGTGCTGCGCGAAGGCGAAGCCACTCGGTGAGCCAGCGGCCTCCACGACAAACGGAAACGTTTGCTTGATCCGTTTGAGGTCTGTCGCGTCTCCCCGCACCCGCTTGATCGCTACGCCAACCTCCCCGGCCAGGTTCAACTTTTCTTGGTGTTTGCCGAACATCCCTACCATAGGTAGCCGCTTGGCGAGAACTCGCGCAATCAATTGAGCCAGCTTGCCATCACCGACGATCGCGGCGACTCCCCTCTTGCCCACGTTCACTTGCTCAAGAATTTCGCACGCTGCCGCCAGTGGCTCGACAAAGACGGCTTGCTCGTCGCTCACGTTCTCTGGCACGGTATGCAAATTTTCAAGCGGCAGCGTCAGATATTCGGCAAAGGCGCCGTCGAGTGCGATGATCCCCAGAACGGTCCGCCGCGAACAATGCATTTTCCATTCTCGCTGGCAGAATTTGCACACTGGTTGGAAGCCGTGTGCTGAGCAGGAGACATTGATTTCCCCGCAGACGCGCCGCCCCAGCCATTTTTTCTTGGTCGCCGCTGAAATGGCCCGCACATCCGCCACTTCCCCGACAAACTCATGACCGAGCGTCCCATGAAACCCGTGATACCCGCGCAGAATCTCCACGTCGGTGTTGCAGATTCCCGCCAGCCCCACGCGCACCAGCGCCCACCCGGGCCGCAATTTCGGCACTGGCTTCGAGATGGCCCTTAATTTTCCGTTTACCGTGCGGAAGGAGAGCACAGGACTGTCTAGCTCGTTTTCTTTTTAACTTTATGGGATTGCGATCTTGCCGGCAGAGCTCTCCGGCTCGGCGCCGCCATTTTCTCAATCAGATCGAACTTGGCCTCCATCCGCACCAGCCGGCGATCGAGGTCGGTGTAGCCATCTGCCAGATATTTCACTTGGACCGTTAGCGCTTCCATCCGGTCTTCGATCAGCACGATCTTCCGGATGGCCGAAACGGCATCCCGCGCCCAGCTCACTTGCCATTCCTGTGGTGTTTCAGAACGCGGTCGACGTACGCGACGGTTTCGTCCAAATTTTTGATCATTCGATCTGCGGCCTGATTTGCCGCCTTTGCCAGGCCGCGCAGTTCCGTTTCATTCTCCACGGGCACGTCCAGGTACAAATCCACCGCGTCGCGCACTTCTTGCGAGAAAGATTTTCCGCGCAGCTTCGCACGGCGGGCGAGGCGCTGCTTTTGTATTGGATCCATATGAATAAGCGCGGTGGCCATGATCCACTCCTATATCGCGCCTATATCATAGCACGTCAATTCTTCAGTGCAGAGCAGCGGCAAGGATCTTGATCAGCAGTGGCTCCTGTTCAGGAAAAACGGTGCGGAGATCGAGGATGAGGCGGTCGTCTTCGACGCGGGCGATGACGGAGACGCCGGCAGGAGCGCGGCGGAGACGCTGTTCGAGTTTTGTAGCGGAGTGCCGGGCACTGGCGATTCGAACAATTTTTGTGGGAAGAGATTCGGAAGGCGCAGAGCCGCCGCCAGCGAGGGAGGTGCCATCCGCGATTTCAATCTCGATTTCATCGAGAGAGAGTTTGGGGCGCAGCTCGCGAATGAAATTCTCGGCGCGGCACTTCAGTTCCTGCGGAGTCGCGCGAATCATTCGAATAGCGGGGATTTCGTCCCAGGCCGCGCGAAGATAGGCCCCGAGAACGGCTTCGAGAGCGGCGATGGTGAGCTTGTCCACACGCAGCGCGCGAAACAACGGGTAGCACCGGACGCGAGCGATGAGCTCTTTTTTCCCTGCGATGATGCCCGCTTGTGGCCCCCCAAGGAGCTTGTCGCCGCTAAACATCACGATGGGAATGCCCGCGCCGATGCTTTGCCTCACAGTGGGTTCGGAGACACCGTACTCGGAGAGATCAATGAGACTGCCCGAGCCGAGGTCTTCCACCAGCGGCAGGCCGCTGCGCTGGCTGAGGGCCACGAGCTCTTGGAGCGAAGGCTTATCGGTAAAGCCGGTGACCTTGAAATTCGAAGGGTGCACGCGGAGTAAGAGGCGCGTCTTTTCATTGATGGCGTTTTCGTAATCCGCTAGGTGCGTGCGATTCGTAGTGCCGACTTCGCGAAGGATCGCGCCGATCTGCTCCATGATCTCGGGGATTCGAAAGCCGTCACCGATTTCGATAAGCTCCCCGCGCGAGACGATCACTTCGCCACCGCGAGCCAGGGCAGCGAGAGTGACGAGCACAGCCGCAGCGCAATTGTTGACAACAATGGCGGATTCCGCCCCGGTAAGACGCGTCAGCAATTCGGCCGTATGCACGTCGCGTTTGCCACGCGCGCCCGCTTCGAGATCGTATTCGAGATTGCTGTACTGCGTGGCGCTGCGCCGAAATTCGTCCACGACTGTTTCCGGCAACGGCGCGCGGCCCAGATTGGTGTGCAGAATTACTCCTGTCGCATTGATGACCGGCTGCAGTGAGCGCGAAAGAATTCTTTCCACTTGGACGGAGATGAGCTCTTCCACGGAAGCGGCGTCCAGACTGGCCGCTGTCGAATTCGAATCGCCCGCGATGCGCGCGCGCACATCCGAAAGCACGGCACGCGCAATTTCGACGACCAGGTTGCGGTCCACGCGTTTCGAAAGCGCCGCTAGGCGTGGCTGAGCAAGCAATTCGTCGACAGACGGAATCTGCCGCAGCAATTCCGCTTGCTCCGCCGAAACCGTTTTCCTCCCGCGCGTTTCCATGCGGACATTTCAGCACAGTGCGAAGCGGCGGGCAATGCCGATGACCCGTCCCTCGGGGTGGGATAGCGACGCGACCGGGTGTGCTGCGCGATGTGCCTCTCGGCGCATACATCCGGTTGACTCCCTTCCCCGGTACTCCTAGCATGGAGACGCGAAGGGATTCCTCCACACATGGCGACCATCGACGAAGAGCTGGGCCAGCTCGAACGGGACATCCGTCAGCTCAAGATCGAATACGACCAGTATTTCGGGGGAGGCAGGAAGCGTCCGCCCACGGAGATCGAATGGCGCATCGATTTGCTCGTAAAGCGCTATGCGGAACGTGGCGGCGAACTCAAGTTCGCGCAGCGATTCCGTTTCAACAACCTCTCGCAAACCTACGCAAAATATAAGGATATCTTCAGGAAGAGAACGGCGCAGAAAGAAGAAGGGAAAATCCAGCGGCACTTCGGCGCGGCCGCGAAGGAGATCGAAGCGGCCCGCGCAAGGAAAGAAGCTGAAGGACACCCGACTGCAGTCGCGGCGGGCGAGTCCAGGGTATTTCGCATTACCTGTTCCGAGCCGGAGCGTGAAACGGAGAAGGTCGACCTGTTGTACCAGGCGTTCCTGCAGGCCAAGCAGACCGCCGGGGAAGAGACGGAAAATCTGTCGCGCTCCAGCTTCAACGAATTCGTGCGTAAGAAAACGAAAGAATTGCAAAAGCAGAAGAAATGCCGCGACGTCGAATACCTCGTGGAAGTAGTCGAAGGCCAGGTCAAACTGAAAGCCCTTGTGAAGTCGTAAGCCTTCTCGTTTCCCACAGGGTTTGTACTTCCCCTATTCGCGCGAGCCCCTTACACTGTTGTGCTTTTCTCTTTGCGGAGGCTCCATGGCGGTGCAGCGCGCGCTCATCAGTGTGTTTGACAAAACTGGAATCGTGGAGTTTGCGAAGCGGCTGGTGGCGCCGAAGATCGAGATTCTTTCGACGGGCGGGACCGCCAAGCTGCTCCGAGAAGCAGGAATTGCGGTCCGCGACGTTTCCGATTTCACGGGCTGGCCCGAAATGCTTGGTGGACGTGTGAAGACGCTGCACCCGAAAGTGCACGGAGGGCTGCTTTACCGGCGCGGGCACGCGGAAGACCAGAAACAGGCGGCGGAACATGGAATCGCGCCGATCGATCTGGTGGTGGTGAATCTGTATCCGTTTGAAGCGACAGCGGCGAAAGCGAGTCTGACGGCCGAAGAGCTGATCGAGAACATCGATATCGGCGGACCCACGATGCTGCGATCGGCAGCCAAAAATTTCGAGAGCGTGACGGTAGTGACGGACCCGGCTGATTTCGAGCGCGTGGCCAGTCAAATCGAGAGCGCGGGCGATACGACGCTGGCGACGCGGCTGGAGCTGGCACGAAAAGTTTTCGCGGCGACTTCGCAATACGACGGCATGATTACGACGGAATTGGAGCGGCTGTCGGCCGACTCCGGGCATGCGGCCTTGGAAGCGAAACCAGTACTGCCGGAGCGAGTGCACATCGCTCTGCGGCGACAGCAGGAATTGAGGTACGGGGAAAATCCCCACCAAGCCGCGGCTTTATATGTTCCGACGGGGCGCGCACCGGGGGGGTTGGCGGCGGCCAAGCACCTCCAGGGTAAGGAACTTTCCTACAACAACCTCGTTGATCTGGAGGCGGCACGGAGCCTGGCAGCAGAATTCAAGAGTCCCGCCGCGGTGATCATCAAGCACAACAACCCCTGCGGGACGGCTGAGCAGTCAACGTTACGGGACGCGTATTTTAGGGCCCTTGCGTGTGATCCAGTCTCGGCGTTCGGCGGCGTGCTGGCGTTCAACCGTGCAGTAGATGCGGCGACGGCGGAAGAGGTCGCGAAACTTTTCGTGGAATGCATCGTGGCGCCCGGATTTGCGGACCGCGCGAAAGAAATCTTTGCGGCAAAAAAAAACCTGCGGCTGCTGGAGCTGCCCGCAGGAGGCCTGGAGCCGGAACGCGAATTGCAGCTCAAGCGCATTCTCGGCGGAATGTTAGTGCAGCAGCCGGATCTGGGCGAGATCAAGGACGATGAGCTGCGCACGGTGACGAAGCGTGCGCCAACGGCCGAAGAGATGCACGCGATGCGGTTCGCTTGGAAAGTGTCCAAACACGTGAAGTCCAATGCGATCGTGTTCGTGAAGGATGGCGCGACCCTGGGAGTCGGCGCAGGACAGATGAGCCGCGTCGATTCCGTGAGAATTGCGGTGATGAAGGCGCAATCTTCGCTGGCCGGTACCGTGGTCGCTTCCGACGCGTTCTTTCCCTTTCCGGACGGAGTTGAAGAAGCAGCGAAAGCAGGGGCCACGGCGGTGATCCAGCCGGGCGGCTCAGTGCGCGACAGAGACGTGATCGCGGCGGCGGATCGCCTCGGTTTGGCCATGGTGTTCACCGGGATGCGGCACTTTCTGCACTGAAATTCCCTGTTTGGTGACTGGTGCCCACGACAGGACCTGGTCATGCTGGTGGAAAGATAGTCCATCCCGCCCTGGCGCGAGCCTTTGATGGCCTCGCCACCCGACAACAAGCTCTGCCGGATACGGAAGAGAAAAGAGTGCGCAGCGCATAGAAAGCAAAGAATTCAACGTTTTTCCGCTTACCTGCATCCTACCGGTAGGGGCACCCAAGCTCTGGAAACGTGTAGCATTTGGATTTTGACCGCGTTTCGGCCGCATGGGATAATTTAAGTTTCTGGAGCTATGATGAACCTTCGCCGGATTACTCTTGCCATAATGCTGACGGGCGCCGTCCGTGCGGCTGCCATGGCGCAGACGCCGCCGGATCCGGCGACGGAAAAGAAAACCGATTCTTCTGCCGCGACCCAGGAGCAATTTGTAGACCCGAACACCGCTTCGGAAAAAGACTCCGCGCGCGCCGAGGCCTACTACAACTTCACGATAGGCCACATTTACGAACAGCAGTACGAAGCGACCAGCAACGCCGAATACGCCACCAAGGCGATCGAGGCGTACAAGAAAGCCTATGCGCTCGATCCGAAGTCGCCGGTGATCGGCGAACGGCTCGCGGAAATGTACTGGAAAGCCCAACGGACTCGTGATGCGGTAAACGAAGCGCATGAAATCCTGAAGCGCGATCCGGACAACCTGCAATCGCGCCGGTTGCTGGGGCGCATCTATCTGCGGAGCCTCGGTGACGTCAGTGCGGGCAACAGCCAGCCGGAAACGGTGAGCCGCGCCATCGAGCAGTTCACCGAGATCAACCGGCTCGATCCTTCCGACACCGAATCGGCGCTATGGCTGGCGCGTCTCTACCGCTTGAAGAACGAGCACGAAAAGGCCGAAGCGGTTCTACGCGGTATCCTGAAGACTGATCCGGAAAACGAAGCCGCCGTCGAGCAACTCACGCAGTTGCTCATGGACGGAGGCAAGTCTCAAGAGGCCGTTACGTTGCTCGAAGGAATCACGGCGCATTCTCCCGCGCCGGTTCTGCTGGACCTTCTTGGCGATGCCTACACCCAGACGCATGAGCTTGCGAAAGCCGAGCAGGCTTACCGCAAAGCCGCGGACCTCGATCCTTCGGAACTGAGCCACCAGCGCGGGCTGGGGCAAACGCTGTTCGGGGAAGAAAAATATCCCCAAGCGCTGGCGGTCTATCAAAAGATTTCCGATGTGATGCCGGACGATTCAGACGTGTATTTGCGCATCGCGCAGATTTACCGCGAGTTGCATCAATTGGACAAGGCGGAAGCAAACCTCGTGAAGGCGCGCCAGTATGCGCCCGGCAGCCTGGAAGTAATGTACAACGAGGCCATGCTCTACCAGGCGCAGGGGCGTTATGAGGATGCCATCCGGGTTTTGTCGAACGCCGTGACGGATATCAAGGGGCAGTCCCCAACGCAGCCGTCTCGGCGGCGGTCGCTCGCCATCCTGTATCAGCAACTCGGGCAGCTTTATCGCGACACCCAGAATTATCCGGCCGCCATTTATACTCTTGAAGAATTGGGACATTTGGGCGAAGAAGAGGACCGGCGCGCACGCATGATGATCATGGACACCTATCGCGCGGCAAA